>DASYXX010000473.1:0-2944 GCA_035934395.1 Streptosporangiaceae bacterium | reverse complement strand
GAGAAGGTCGTCTGGTGCGGCCCGAACTCGCGGCACGTGGTGGCGTTCATCAACGCCGCCAGGAAGGCCGGCGCGGTCTCCGTTCCGCTCAACTACCGCCTGACCGCCGAGGAGGCGCTGTACGTCGTCGACAACTGCGACGCCACGATCGCGTACGTGGACGCGGAGCAGGCGCCGATGTTCGCCGCCATCCGCGACCGGCTGGACAAGGTGCGCCAGATCATCGTGTACAGCGGCGAACCGCCCGCGGGCATGCTCGGGGATGACTTCGTGGCCGCGGCGCCGGCGGACCCGCCGCCTGAGCCCGGCGAGGAGAACACCGGGGGGACCATGATCTACACGTCGGGCACCACCGGCAAGCCCAAGGGCGCGGTCCGGCACCTCAGCCCCGACAACACCGCGGTCATCGGCCTCCTCGGGCTGATCGGTTACACGCCGGACGACATCTACCTCACGTCCGGCCCGCTATACCACAGCGGGCCCGGCGGGTTCATGTTCATCGCCCTCGCCCTCGGGCAGACGATCGTGGTGCAGCGGAAGTTCGACCCCGAGGACTGGCTGCGCCTGGTGGATACCTACCGCGTCACGTCGACGTTCTCCGCGCCCGCGCTCATCCGGATGGTCTGCGGCCTGCCGCCCGAGGTGAAGGCGCGGTACGACCGGTCGCGGATGAAGCGGATGATCGCGAACGCCGCGCCGTGGAGCTTCGCGCTGAAGCAGCAGTACCTGGCCGATTTTCCGGAGGACTCGCTGTGGGAGGTGTACGGGTCGACCGAGCTGGGGGTGGACACCGTCCTGGAGCCGAAGGACCAGCTGCGGAAGCCGGGCTCGTGCGGCAAGCCCGCGCCCGGCGTTGAGCTCTGCCTGTTCGACGCCGCGGGGGAGGAGGTGACCGGCACCGGGCCGGATCATCCGGGCGAGCTCTACGTCCGCTCGACCCTCGTGTTCGACGAGTACTACAAGCGCAAGGAGAGCTACGAGGCCGCGCGGCGCGGCGACTTCCACACGGTGGGCGACATCGCCTACCGCGACGATGAGGGGTACTACTACATCTGCGACCGGAAGAACGACATGATCATCACCGGCGGGATGAACGTCTACCCGGCCGAGATCGAGGCCGTGCTCGAGCAGCACCCGGACGTGTACGAGGCCGCGGTGTTCGGGATCCCGTCGGATGAGTGGGGCGAGGCGGTCCACGCCACCGTGGTGCCGCGTCCCGGGGCCTCGCTGTCGGAGCAGGACGTCATGTCGTTCAGCCGGGAGCACCTGGCCGGCTACAAGACGCCGAGGTCGGTGTCGTTCGCTGAGGAGCTGCCCCGCACCGGTTCCGGCAAGATCCTCAAGCGGGTGCTGCGGGCTCCGTACTGGGCCGGGCAGGGCGCACAGGTCAGCTGAACGTCACCAGCACGAGGAGGGCCGCCATGACGCCGCGCCCGCCGTTTCCGCCGTTCACCGAGGACGCCGCGCGCCAGAAGGTCCAGGCGGCCGAGGACGCCTGGAACACCCGTGACCCGGAGCGGGTCGCGCTCGCCTATACCGAGGACTCGGTGTGGCGCAACCGGGACCTGTTCCTCACCGGTCGAGCGGAGATCGTAGAGTTCCTGCGAGCCAAGTGGGCCCGCGAGCTCGACTATGCGCTGCGCAAGGACCTGTGGAGTTTCGAGGGCAACCGCATCGCCGTGCGCTTCCAGTACGAGAGCCACGATGCTGCCGGGCAGTGGTGGCGCAGCTACGGCAACGAGCTGTGGGAGTTCCGCGAGGACGGCCTGATGAGCCGGCGCGAGGCCAGCATCAACGACGTCGCGATGGCCCGGGAGGACCGGCGCATATTCGGGCCGCGCGGGGATGCCGAGCGCGGCGTGAGCCCTCCGCTGCGCTGACTCAGGCCCTCCGCAGCCCCACCCGCCCCGTTAGCCCCAGTGAGTCGCGATGCCCGAGGCCCCAGCGGGCCGGGTGAGGGCACCCGGCGAGGGTTCCAGCCCTCGCGCGGGCACCCTCGTCTGGTTGCAACCGGGTGGTTGGCCCGTTGAGCCGGTAAGAGCCGGGTCGGCGGGACTTCCACCCAGTTAGCGGCGGGCGCAGGTTGCGCCGGCGACCCGGTTCGGGGCCGGGCGGGCTGCGCCGGCCATCCGGTTTGCATCCGGTTCCACCCGGGTGGTTGGCCCGTTGAGCCGGTAAGAGCCGGGTCGGCGGGACTTCCACCCGGTTAGCGGCGGGCGCAGGTTGCGCTGGCTGCCCGGTTTGCATCCGGTTGCAACCGGGTGGTTGGCCCGTTGTGCCGGTAAGAGCCGGGTCGGCGGGACTTCCACCCGGTTAGCGGCGGGAGCAGGTTGCGCCGGCGGGCCGGTTTCGAGGCCGCGCGGGCTGCGCTGGCCGCCTGGTTCGGGGCGGGCTGGCTACGCCGACCGCCCGGTTCGGGGCCAGGGGGTTGCGCGGGCGGGCCGGTGGCCCGGCCGACAGGCCCCGCACACCGCTTCCGTTATCGCCCGGGTCTTTAATTAATTTTTTTTAGTGTTAGAGTGAGGGCGTGAGCTGGCCGCAGGATGATCCCGTACTGACGTCGGTGAGCACCCTGAGTGATCCGGTCCGGGCGCGGCTCTACGATTTCGTGGCGGGCAGCCGGGAGCCGGTCGGGCGGGACGAGGCGGCGGCCGCGGTCGGGATCGGCCGGGCGATCGCCGTGTACCACCTGGACAAGCTCGTGGAGTCGGGCCTGCTCACCGCCTCCTACCGGCGGCCGCCGGGCCGGAGCGGGCCGGGCGCCGGCCGCCCGGCGAAGCGCTACGCGCGGTCCGGGCGCGAGTTCACCGTGACCGTGCCGCCGCGGGAGTACGAGCTGGCCGCGCACCTGCTCGCGCAGGCCGTCGCCGCGGACCAGGGCGGTGCCAGCCGGGCCGCCCTGCGCGACGCCGCGCGACGGTTCGGGGAAGGCGCCGGGGCGGGC
>DASYXX010000457.1:0-1972 GCA_035934395.1 Streptosporangiaceae bacterium | reverse complement strand
CCTGGAGACGTGCATCTGGGAGATGCCGAGCTGCTGGCCGATCTCGGCCTGGGTCATGTCGCCGTAGAAGCGCAGCAGCAGGATCTTCTGCTCACGGCGGGGCAGCTCGTCCCAGTGCGCGGCGACGGACTCCATGTCGAGCGTGTGCTCCACCTGCGGGTCCTCCTCGCCGAGCACGTCCGCCAGGGTCGACGCGTAAGGCTGGCCCGCGAGCGGCGCGTCCAGCGAGGCCGGCTGGAAGACCAGGTCCGCCCGCCGCGCCATGCGCAGGTCGTCATCGCTGATGCCGAGGTGGCTGGTGACCTCGGCGTCGTCGGGCATGTGGCCGAGCTGCTGGGTCAGCTGGCCGGTCGCCTCGCGGACCTGCAGCACCAGCTCCTGCACCGAGCGCTCGACGTGCACCTGCCAGCGCTTGTCGCGGAAGTGCCGCTTGATCTCTCCCGAGATGCACGGCTGGGCATAGGCGGCGAGGCTGCCGCCGACCGCGGGATCGAAGTTGTTGATGGCCTTCAGCAGGCCGACGTACCCGACCTGCATCAGGTCCTCGGTCGGCTCGGGGCTGTGCTTGTACCGCTGGACGCAGGAGCGGACCAGGTTGCGGTGCCGGCTCACCAGCAGCTCGCAGGCCGCGGCCCGGCGGTGGCTGGTCAGGGGCAGGGAATGGACGATGCGCAGGAGCTGGCGGTCGTCGAGCCCGCCCAGGTCCTCGAGCATCCGGCCCGCCACCGCAGGCGGGGCGGGCGGATTGAGAGCGCGCGCCTCGACGGATACTTTCTCCATAGAAAGTGTTTCCATGAGGAAAGGCTCTCACGCTTCGGCCGCCCTGGCAAGCCCAGATCACAAACTGGTCACGGCGCGGCCGCGTGGCGGCCGATGGCTCGCGGCCGAGATCCGGGCCACGGTGCCGACCGCAAGCTCCCTGAGGCCCTGGGCCAGCGCGTCGCGGCCGTCCGGGCTCATCGCCTGCAGCACGTCGCCCAGGGCGGCGCGGCGCCGGCCGCGGACCCAGTCCGCCAGCCGGCGGCCCGACTCGGTCGGGAACAGCACGATCTCCCGGCGGCTGGCAGCGGCCCGGTCCCGGGTCAGCAGGCCCGCGGCCTGGATCCGGTCACACAGCCTGCTGGCCGCCGAAGCCGAGGCCCCCAGCGCCTCCGCCAGCCGGCTGAGGTTCAGGCTGCCCGCCCGGTCGATGATCAGCAGCGCGCGGATCTGCGCTGGAGGGACGGCCGAGCCCAGGTCCTCCACCGCCCGCTCGGACGCCTCGATGAGCCTGGCCAGCCCTTTCTCCACGCCGCCCATGTCCAGCGGGCCTTCGCCGGGGGCACCTGAGGTATCAGGTCCCATCAGGCACGCTCGCCCTGAGCGATGGAACCGGCCTGGCCCGCCTGGCCTGCCGCAGCCGGGGGCACGGCGGGCGTCTGTCCCCAGCCTTACCCCGATCGGCCAGCCGCTGGCCGCGGCGCCAGGCAGATTCGCATCCCCGGGGAGTCGAGACAGTCATAACTGAGTTCGCTGCCCGTTATCGCTGGCTCCTAACGCGGTTTGCCGCCAGACCGAATCGTGGTCTCACACTTGAGCGGCCCTGGCTCAGCCCGCGGCGCTTCGCGACCGGCTGGGTGCGGGCAACCAGGCGTGCCGCCGGGTCGGGAGAGGCTTTTCGGATACGAGCCTGATGCTCCAAGGTCGGATGTCGCGGGACATGCGTGAGTAGCTGGAGGCTGGAAGCGGTCCGGAACTTGCGTAACTTCGGGTTAGCGGGCCGGTTCTCCGTCGCGTGTTCCCTCGGCACGCCGAACAGCGGCAGCTTGTGCAGCGCGGATGGCGCATCAAGGATGCCAAGCGCCGCCTGCGCCCGGCGCAACGTGAGGTACTGGAGATGATGGGCCACGGCGAAGAGCAGCGCGGCAAGTGGCAGTTCGAGGAGCAAGGCAGACGCGATCGCGATGATCGTGTCGGCGCGTCCTGATGCGGT
>DASYXX010000448.1:0-7455 GCA_035934395.1 Streptosporangiaceae bacterium | reverse complement strand
GCGGCTCCTCGTGCCCGGACCGCGGATCGCGGACCAGCCAGGACTCGTCGGTCTCCAGCGGCTGGGTGAGCGGGCTGACGGCGATCCCGCGCAAGGTGGCGGTCAGCAGCACCCGCTGCAGCGCCTGGCCGGCCAGCAGCCAGCCGGCCTTCCCGCCGGAAGGCGTGGACAGGACCGCGAGCTGCGGCTCCTCCTCGAACCAGGCATAACCAGCGGGCGACGGGCGGCCCGGCGTGAACTCACGCACCGGGGCGGGGTGGTCGGGAGAGCGGGGCCCGAGCGCGCTGTCGGGTATGCCCTCGCGGTCGCGGGGCCCGCCCGCCCACCGGGCCAGCTCGGCGCGGTAGGCCGGGTCCGCCAGGCAGGCGCGCTCCGCGTCCCTGACCAGGTACAGCACCCGCGCGGTCTCGTCGTGGTCGAGGACGTGCAGGATGCCGCCCTCGGCCCGGGCCGCGTCGGCGAGCTCGGAGAGCACCCCCGGCGGCACCGGGCGCCCGCGGAACGGGCCCCGGTTGGTGTGCCGCAGCGGGATCGCCGCGTGCAGCTCGCGCTCGGCGGGCCCGGCCTGGTGCGGCCCGGCCAGGCGGACCGTGCCCAGCAGCAGCGGCTGGTCCGGGTCGGGGAGCAGCGTGACCACGGGCTCGCGGTCGGCGACCGTGGCGGCCAGGCGCAGGTTGAGCAGGGCCGCCCCGCAGGCGATGTGCACGGCCCGGCCCGCCGGGTCGGCGACCGGCAGCATCCGCTCGGGGTCGGCGCGCAGCTCGATCGCGTCCTGGCGGACCCGGAACCGCCACGGCTGCGTGTTGTGCATCGACGGCGCCGCCGTCGCGGCGGCCAGCAGTTCCTCGACCAGCCGCCGGGACAGCTCTCCGGTCCCGGCCGGCCGCGAGGATCCGCGCGAGCCTGCCTCTGCCATCAACCCAGCATCGCGGGCGGGATGCCGCGCGGCCAGGGACCTAGGTCCCGCCGTGTTGTGACCGAGTTCCCGAGGCTCTGGCAGGATGCCCTGCGAGCGCGGAGGGCGGAGGAGCATGCTCGGCGTCACCTGGGACACGATCCGGCTGTTCCTGCACGTGCTGGCGGCCACCGTGTGGGTCGGCGGGCAGCTCACGCTGGCCGCGGTGGTCCCGGTCCTGCGCAAGGCGGGCGCGGATATCCCGCGGGCTGCCGCCCGCCGGTTCAACCAGGTCGCCTGGCCTGCGTTCGCGGTCCTGATCATCACCGGGATCTGGAACGTCATCGCGGTCCGATCCCAGGTCACCGGGAGCTACGAGACCACACTGGTGGTGAAGCTGGTCGTGGTGCTCATCTCCGGCGTCACGGCCGCCCTGCACGCCCGGGCCCGCGGCCCGGCGGGGCGGGCCGTGTTCGGCGCTCTCACCGGCGTCAGCGCGCTGGCCGCCCTGTTCCTGGGCATCCTGCTCGCCGGCTGACCGCGCGGGCCCCGGACGGTCTAACGCAGATACTGCTCGACGGCGGGGGTGACCAGTGTGACGATCTCGTCGGGGCTGGCCCTGACCAGTGGCTCGACCCGGATGACGTGGCGCAGCGTGGCGATGCCGATGAGCTGCGCCGCGACCAGCGAGGCCCTCAGCTGCGCGTCCGGGTGGCCGGTGACCCGGCTGACCACGGGCAGCAGCTCGACGGCCAGGAACTCACGCAGCATGGCGGCGGCTCTGTCGTTGGAGACCGCCGAGCGGACGAGGGCGAGGATGGCGTTGCGGCTCTGGTCGCTGTCGACGAGTTGCAGGTAGCCACGCACGAGGGCCCGGGCGAATTCGGGAAGGGGCAGTGCCGCGAGGCTGCGCAGCAGCTCGGGAAGGCCGGACGGCAGCCCGGTCGCGGCGATGAAGAGTGCCTCCTTGGTGCCGAAGTAGTGGATGGCCAGCGCCGGATCCACCTTCGCCTCGGTCGCGATGCCGCGCAGCGACGTGGCTTCGTAGCCCCGGGTGGCGAACCTCCGGCGGGCGGCCGACAGGATCGCCTCACGGGTGTCCGGAGTCCCAGGCCGCCGGCCGGTCCGGCTCATGCTGTGTCTCCCGACGCCGGCGCCGAGACGATGTCCACGAACGCCTCCTCGAGAGTGGCGGGGACGATCTCGACGGCCGCGTCGATGCCCGCGCGGGACAGCAGCTGAGCGACGGTCGCCGCCGCCGCGCCGATGCGAAGGTCCCTGCCGTGCAGCTGCACGGGAACGCCGTCGGCGTCGAGCAGGGCGAAGGCCCGGTTCGGGTCGCCGCAGCGGACCTCCGTCACGGTCCGGCCCGCGGTGATCTCGTCCGCGGTGCCCGTCGCCACGACCCTCCCCTCTGCCATCACGACCAGCCGATCACACTGCTCGGCTTCCTCCATATTGTGGGTCGTCACGAGCACCCCGGCCGCCTCGCCGGCGGCGTGCCGGATGCCGTCCCACAATCGAGCCCGGCCGAGCGGCCCGACGCCCGAGGTGGGCTCGTCCAGGATCAGGAACTCTGGCCGGTGCGAGAGCGCCACCGCGAACGCGACCTGGCGCCGTGCGCCGAGCGGCAGCCCGCCGACGAGCTGGTGCTTCCAGGCGGCTATGGCCTCTGGTACCGGGGCTCCCGGGTTGCGGAACGCCGCGGAGGTGAAGGCCCAGTTCTCCGCCACGGTCAAGCCGGCGAAGAGGCCGAGCGTCTGCGGGACGTAACCGACCCGGCGCCGCGCCGAGATCGACGGAGGCGCGCCGAACAGCAGGACGGTGCCGGAGGTGGGCCGCAGCAGGCCGAGCAGCAGGCGGATCAGGGTTGTCTTGCCAGCGCCGTTGGCTCCGAGCAGGCCGACGACCTCGCCGCGCCGGACCACCAGGTCCGTCGCGGAAACGGCGGTGAACGCGCCAAAGCGGCGGGAAGCCCCGCGGGCCTCGCCCAGGACGTCCACGGGGCTACCTCCCCGGCTCGCTGGCGAGCGCGGCCACGACGACGGCGTCGTCGAAGTCCGGCTGCACCGGCTGCACGCCGCCCGGGAGCGCGCCCGCCGGGGCCCATACCCGCCAGCTGGCGCCTCGCCGCCAGGACAGCGGGGAGGGACGGTCGGCTCCGCGAACGGTTCCGAGGGTGCCGGGAACGCCGCGGAGGATGTCGTCCGGCGAGCCGCTCGCGAGCACGTGCCCCGCCTCAAGCAGGACCACCGAGGCCGCGCGGGCCGCCTCGTTCACGTAGGTCGTGGTGACAGCGACCGCGGCGCCGCCCGCGGCAGCGCCGGAGATCAGCCGCCACAGCTCCGCGCGGCTCACCGGGTCGACTCCGGTGGTCGGCTCGTCGAGGACCAGCAGCTCGGGCGAGTGCAGGAGGGCCAGCCCGACGGCCAGCTTGCGCTGCATGCCGCCGGACAGCTTCCCGCCGAGCCGGTGCCGAGCGCCGGCCAGCCCGGTCCGCTCGATGATCTCTTCGGCCTTCCGGCGGCGCTCGCTGGCGGGAAGCCGGTACGCGTCGGCGATGAAGTCGAGGTTCTCCGCCACGGTCAGGTCCGCGTATAGCCCCGCGGTGGCCGGCACGTAGCCGATGCGCGCCTTCGCGGGGCGGCAGACGGTCCCGGCGCCGGGCTGCAGGAGCCCGACGAGCACCTCGAGGCAGGTCGACTTGCCGGCGCCGTCCCCGCCGACCACGACCGTGATGCGCGACGGATCGACGGATACCGTGACCGCGTCGAGGGCGACGTGCCGGCCGCGGCTGACGCGGACCTCGCGCAGGCCCCAGGTCACGGGGTGGCCCCCGCTCGCGTCGGTTCCGCGGCGGTGCTCCGTTCCCGCGGCGTCCGGGTGCTGGGCGCGAGATCGCGGCGGAACCTGATAATCGCCAGGCCGAGCACCACGACCGCCAGCAGGGCCAGCAGCCCGAGCGGCTGCCACAGGGCGGATACCGGCATCGCCTTCAGCATCACGCCCCGGCTGATCTCGATGAAGTACGTGAGCGGCAGCACGTAGGAGATCCACCGCACGCCCGCCGCCATCGAGGGCACCGGGAAGATCAGCCCCGACAGCAGCACCTGGGGCAGCAAGATCATGAACGCGAGCTGGATGGCCTGGCCCTGGTTCTGCGACACCGTCGAGATCAGGATGCCCATGCCGAGGGTCACCAGCAGGAACAGCGCCGCGCCGAGGGCGAAGACCGCGACGTTGCCCGCGAACGGGACGTGGAAGATTCCCATGCCGATCAGGACGATGAGGACGAGGTCCACCGTGGCCATCATCAGGTACGGCGCAATCTTGCCGGCGATAACGTCCCAGGCGCGGAAGGGCATCACCGCGAGCTGTTCCAGCGTGCCGGACTGCCGCTCGCGCACCACGCCGAGGCTGGTGATCAGCGTGCCGATGAAGACCAGAATCAGGCCCGCCAGGCCCGGGACCATCACCCACGAGGTGGTCAGCTCCGGGTTGTAGAGGATCCGCACCCGGGGGGCCGCCAATCCCGCCGTGGCTGGCAGTCGCGCCAGCGCGGCCTCCGCCGTCTCCACCGAGAACAACTGTGTCCCGTCCAGCAGGACGAGGGGCGTGCCGCCGCCGGTGACGACGGCGACGACCGCCTGGCCGTCACGCAGCCGAGCGCGGGCAGCGGGCTCGCCCGCGGCGGGATCGACCTGAGTGACGTGGAACGTCGGCGCGCGCAGCAGCGGGGCCGCCTCGCGGGCGGCCGGGCCGACGACGACGACCGGGATGTCATGGACCTTGAAGTTCGCGGCGTATCCGAAGACCACCAGCAAGACGACCGGCAAGACGATCATCATCGCGACCGTGCGCCGGTCGCGCCTGAGCTCGCGGAACTCCTTGGCCACCATCGCCCACACGCCAGGCCCCTAACTCAACGTTCATTGAAGTCAACGTTCATTGAACTCTACAAATGTTGATTTACTGCCGTCAACGGCGCGCGGGCCGGGCGCTGGCCGGGTAGCCGGTCACTGGTGCACGTAGGTGCCGGGTGCCGGACCGAGCGGGGGATACTGCGCGCTGCCCAGGTCGGCGGGAGCGGGCTTCTCCGCGCCGGAACGCGAGATCAGCCACCCGGCCCACCTCGGCCACCACGATCCCTCGTGCCCGGCCGCGGACGCGAGCCACCGGTCCGGGTCGGCACCGGCCGGCGGCGCATCCCAGTATCCGTACTTCGCGGTCGTCGCGGGGTTGACGAAGGACTGGATGTGGCCGGACTTGACCACGACCAGGTCCTTGCGGCCGCCGAGCACCTGGGTCGCGCCGTAGCACGCCCGCCACGGGGTGATGTGGTCGGTGTAGCCCGAGACGTAGAAGCCGTCGCAGTCGACCTTGGCCAGGTCGATCGGCGTGCCGAGCACCGTGACCGCGCCAGGCTGGGCCGCCTTGCGGCCCACCAGCAGCTCGCTGACCTCTGCCGACAGCCTTGCGGTCATGGCCGTGGCATCGTCGTTCCAGGCCAGGACGTCGAACGCCGGCGGGTCCTCGCCGAGCAGCCACCCGCTGACCAGGTAGTTGAACACGAGATCGTTCGGCCGCAGCCAGGCGAACGACGTCCGCAGCATCCGGCCGGGAAAGACCCGCCCGGCGGCCGCGGCCTGCTTGAGCGCGGCCAGCGACCCTCCGCCGGCCATCCAGCCCACGATGTTGGGGTGGTCGCTGGTCAGCATCGTGACGATGAACGTCGCCGCGCCGGGCGGGGCATCGCCCCTGGCCGCGAGGTAGCCGAGGGCCAGCGCGGTGGTGATGCCCCCGGCGCACAGCCCCAGCCAGTTCACGGTGTCGCCGCCGGCGATCTTCCTGACGACCTCGGCCGCCCGGGTCTGGGCGCCGACATAGTCATCGATGCCCCAGCGCCCGTGCCCGAGCCCGGGCCGCGGATTCCGCCACACGATCATGAAAACCTGGATGCCCTGGGCGGCGGCGTACTCCACCATGCTGCGTCCCGGGGCGAGATCCAGCACGTAGTAGCGGTTCAGCTCCGGCGGCACCATCAGCAGCGGCGTGCCCCGGACGGCCGGGGTGGCCGGCGCGTACTGGAGCAGCTCGAAGATGTCCTCCCGGTACACGACCGCGCCCGGCGTGCAGGCGAGCTTCTCGCCGACCGGGAACGGCTTCCGGTTGACCATGCTCGGCATGCCGCCCCGGGAGAGGTCCCGGAGCATGTTCCGCCCGCCGCGCAGGACGGACCGCCCGCCGGTTTCGAAGGCGCGCTTGAGCGCGAGCGGGTTGGTGATCAGGTAGTTCGTGGGCGACAGCGCGCCGGTGACGATGTTGGCCAGGTACCGGGCGCGGGCCTGCCGCTCCCAGGGCCCGTCGACGGCCCCTACCATCCGGTCGGTCCACTGCTCGAAGAGCTGGTAGCTCAGGCCGAGCCTGCGGAAAGCGGGGTTGTCCCGCCACGTGACGTCACGGAACCGGGGATCCTTGTCCTCGAACGCAAGGTCCGACCGGTCGATCGCGATCTTGAGCAGCTCGCCGGCCAGCCACGGCAGCTCCCGGGCCGCCGCCCGAGGATTAACCAGGTCAGCGGCGACCTGGAGCATGTCACGGGCGCCGGCGGCCGGGCCGGGCGTGGCCGGGTAGCCCGACCCCAGCACGGCCTCGTCAGGATCTTCCATGATCCCTCCCGGTTGTCACGGCCGGTCTCCTCAATCTGGACCTGCGGCCGGTGCCGGGTCAAGCGCGGGACCTTGGTCACCTGGCCGGTGCCCCAACGACTCTGCCCGGCGCGCCTCGCGCGAGACACCCTGGCGCTCTACGAGGGCAGGTGATGCACATGACCGGCAGGATTCGGCCAGGCGCCGAGTGTGCCCCGGCCCCGGCGCACGTCCGGGAGAACCTGGCGATCCCGGCCGACCAGGTCGGCTACCTGATCACGACGGCGGCGCGCGCGCCGTCGGTGCACAACACGCAGCCCTGGCGGTTCAAGGTCGGCGAGGACGTGATCGAGTTGTACGCCGACCCGCGCCGCAAGCTCCACACCGACCCGCTCGGCCGGGAGATGCTGATCAGCTGCGGCGCCGCCCTTTTCGGGCTGCGGCTCGCGATCCGGTCGCTGGAGTACCAGCCGCTCGTCGAGCTGCTCCCCGACCCGGCCAGGCTGCGGCTGCTGGCCCGGGTCCGGCTGAGCGCCGGCACGCCGCTGACCGACACCGAGCGCCGGATGCTCGAGGCCATGCCGCACCGGCACACCCATCGCGGCCCGTTCGCGGACGAGCCGATGCCAGACGGGCTGCTGGCCGCCCTGCAGCACGACGCGCTGGCCGAGGGCGCCACCCTGGCGCTGGTTGAGCGAGCCATCACCTACCAGCGGCTCACCGACATCGTGAGCGCGGCCAGCCGCAGGCAGGACCTCGACCCCGTCGCGCGGTCAGAGATCAGGCGGTGGACCCGGGCCGCCGGCAGCGCGGCCCGGGACGGCGTCCCGGCCCAGGCGTTCACCTCCGCTGCCGCTCCGGCTGGCCGGATGCGAGGCAGACTGCGGCAGCGCGACTTCGACCTGGGCCGCG
>DASYXX010000439.1:0-5507 GCA_035934395.1 Streptosporangiaceae bacterium | reverse complement strand
GTTCCGGCTGCTCGGCGCCCACACCGACAGCCCCACACTCCGGGTCAAGCCGCGCCCGGACACCGGCCGGGCCGGCGTGCGTCAGCTCGGCGTGGAGGTCTACGGCGGCCCGCTGCTGAACTCCTGGCTCGACCGGGACCTGGGCCTGGCCGGGCGCGTCGTGGTGCGCGAGTCCGGCGGTCCGCAGGTCCGGCTGATCCGGGTGCACCGGCCGGTGCTGCGGGTGCCGCAGCTCGCGATCCACCTCGACCGCGCCATCCGCGAGGACGGGCTCAGGCTCGACCCGCAGGAGCACCTGGTTCCCGTCTGGTCGCTCGGCCCGGCGGAGGACGGGGCGTTCAGGAATTTTGTCGCCAAGGAGCTGGGCGTCTCGCCGGCCGACGTCCTGAGCCACGACATAGTGACCTACGACCTGGCGGGCGGCACGCTGGCCGGGGTCGGCGAGGAGTTCGTCAGCTCCGGCCGGCTGGACGACCTGGCGTGCGCGTACGCGGCGGTGACCGCGCTGTGCGCGGTGGCGGATCAGCCGTCGCCGCAGCACGTCAGCGCGCTCGTGCTGTTCGACCACGAGGAGATCGGCAGCCAGTCGGCGACCGGCGCGGACGGCGCGTGGCTGGCCAGGCAGCTGGAGCGCACGGTGCTTGCGCGCGGCGGCAGGCGCGACGAGTTCCTCCGCGCGGTCGCGGGATCGATCCAGGTCTCCGCCGACATGACGCACGCCACTCATCCCAACTACCCCGAACGCCACGAGCCCGAGCACCAGATCGCGCTCAACGGCGGCCCGGTCGTGAAGGTGAGCGCGAACGTGTCGTACGCCACGGACGCGCCGACGCACGCGGCGTTCCTGCTCGCCGCCGAGCAGGCGGGCGTTCCGGTGCAGTACTTCGTGAACCGGAGCGGCGTGCGCAGCGGGTCGACGATCGGGCCGATCGTCGCCGCGGGACTGGCGCTGCCCACGGTCGACGTGGGCAGCCCCGCGCTCGCCATGCACTCGGCCCGTGAGCTCTGCGGCGCCGCCGACCCGGCCATGCTGATCGCCGCCCTCCGCGCCTTCCTCACCCCGGCGTAGTGCCCGCGGGGAACACGGCCCTGATGAAGAACTCGGCGTGCGAGACGGCCCGCTCCCGCGCCGCCGCGCGCTCTTCGCCGCTGGCCCCGGCGTGCAGCCAGAGCAGCCGGGCCAGCGCGATGGGGCTCATCAGCTCGTACGCCAGATCGAGCGGTGAGCCCAGGTCGGGAGCGATGAGACCGGCCGCGATCCAGCGCGCGAACACCTCGCCCAGGCTGGCGATGGTCGTGAAGATGGCGCCGATCAGCGCGGGATCGTGGATCAGGCCGTCCCGGGTCATCAGGCTGATGAGCTGCCGTGCCTCGGGCGTGTCCCAGTCCGCCATGCCGCGGGCGACCATGGCCCGGATGAGCGCCGGCGGGTCGGCGTCGGCCTGCTCCGGGTCGATGTCCGCCACCAGCGCGACGGCGCTGAGCGGGCCAAGCTCGGACAGCACCGCTTCGAAGATCGCGCGCTTCCCGTCGAAGTGCGCGTACAGCACACTCTCGCTCAGCCCGACCGCGCGGGCGATCGCGCGGACCGAGGTGCCCTCGTAGCCCTTCTCGGCGAACAGCGCGAGCGCCGCGCGCAGCAGCGCGCCCTTCGTGTCCCCGGCCACGGCCTTGGGCGGGCGCCCCCGCCGTCGGCCCGAGCCGGCCGTCGTCACCGTCATGCCGCACCTCCCGCCAGCTATCTAAGCACTCGTTCTATATCTCTTGCAAATTAACGAACGATCGATTATTTTTAACGCTACCGGGCCGGGCGGGCCCGAAGGAGCGCAGCGGGCCACGGCCCGACGGAGTGCAGGTGGAGGACGTCATGGCAGAAGTGACAGGGTCGGCCATCGGGCGGCGGAACGGCACCGCGGTGGCGCGCCCGGCCGGGAACCCGTGGCTCGTGCTGGTCATCATCCTGACCGCCGTGTTCATGCAGCTGCTGGACACGACGATCACCATGGTCGGAGTGCCGTCGATCCAGAACTCGCTGCACAGCTCGTTCGGCGAGATCCAGCTGGTCGTGGCCGGCTACATGCTCGCGTTCGCCTGCGTGCTGGTGACCGGCGGGCGGCTCGGCGACCTCTGCGGCCGCAAGCGCGTGTTCTTGTGCGGCATGCTCGGCTTCACGGCCGCCTCGGCGGTCTGCGGCGCCGCGCCGAGCGCGGTCACCCTGATCGTCGCGCGGGTCGTGCAGGGCATGTGCTCGGGCCTGATGTTCCCGCAGGTCCTGGGCATCATCCAGGTCGTGTTCAGCAAGGCGCAGCGGACCAGGGCCATCGGCTTCTACGGCGCCACCATCGGGCTGGCCACGATCCTCGGCCCGGTCACCGGCGGCGGCCTTATCGACCTGAACATCGCGGGCATCGGCTGGCGGGCGATCTTCTTCGTCAACGTCCCCATCGGCCTGGCCGCGCTGGCGCTCGGCACCGCGATCATTCCCGAGTCCCGGTCCGGAGTGGTGCGCCGCATCGACCTGCCGGGCGCGGCGCTGCTCGGCGCGGGCCTGTTCCTGCTGGTCCTGCCGCTGGTCATCGGGCGGGACGAGGGCTGGCCCGCCTGGTCCCTGGCCTGCGTCGCGGTCAGCCCCGGCGTCCTGGCCGCGTTCGCCGCCTACGAGCGGGCCCGCACCCGCCGCGACGCGGGCCCGCTGATCGACACCACGCTGTTCCGGCAGCGGCCTTTCAGCCTCGGCCTGGTCGCCTGCCTGGTGTTCTTCACCGGCATCCCGTCGTTCTTCATGGTCTTGCTGCTGACCCTGCAAGAAGGCCTGGGCTACAGCGCGGTCAAGGCCGGCGCGGTGACCCTCGGCTTCGCCGCGGCGCTGGCCATAGGCTCCGCCCGGTCCGCCGCGGTCACGAGGAGGCTCGGCACCCGGGTTCTGGTCGCCGGCTGCGCGCTGATGATCGTCGGCCAGCTCGCCGTGATCGGCGTCATGTTCTGGGTCGGTACCGGCCTGCGCGGCTGGCAGCTGCTGGTGCCGATGATCGTCGCCGGCGCGGGCGGCGGCTTCTTCATCGCGCCGGTCACCAACGTGGTGCTGGCCGGCATCAGGTCCGCGGACGCGGGCTCCGCCTCCGGCGCCCTGGCCACGGCCCAGCAGGTCGGTGCCGCGCTGGGGATCGCCGCCGTGGGCGTCATCTTCTTCGGCCTGCTCGGCGTCAACGCCGGCTCGTCATCGGCGTCCGCCCTGCCGCGGCTCCGCCACGAGCTGACGGTCGCGGGGGTGCCCGCCTCCGGCC
The DNA here is from genome assembly GCA_035934395.1 of Streptosporangiaceae bacterium. Taxonomy (GTDB): domain Bacteria; phylum Actinomycetota; class Actinomycetes; order Streptosporangiales; family Streptosporangiaceae; genus JASHPR01. The sequence goes on along the minus strand of DASYXX010000439.1, from coordinate 2,223 downwards.
AGCAGCAGGTCATCGGCGGGTTCCAGGCCTGCTTCTCGGCTCGCGCGCACGCCAAGGACCCGTCGGCCGAGCCGGCGATCTGCGCGGCCGTCGACCGCCAGATCGCTGCCAGCCCGGCGCCCGCGACAGTCAAGACCAGGGTCGCGGCGGCCGTCCAGCTGCGCGGCGTGCCCGCGGCCAGGCTCGCCGATTTCACCCGCTCCATGCGCACCACGCTGTGGTGGCAGATCGCCGTGTTCGCCCTCGCGCTGCTTCTGTCCAGCCGGCTGCCGAAGGCGCGTCTCGACGAGGCGGGCCCCATGGCCGGGGCGGCCTGACCCCGGGAAGGTCAGAACCTGATCGCGTGCCAGGTCCGGCCCGCATCCCAGGTCATGTACATGTGGCTGCCGGAGAGCAGGTTGCCGTCGATCGCTGCGCCCTGGATGGACGTGGTGAAGCCGAAGTCGCTCCACCCGGCCCCGCCGTCAGCGATGAACAGCGACTGGCCCCAGGTCCGCCCGCCGTTGCCGGACACATATAGCCAGCTCGCCCCCGAGGTGGTCGCGAGGAAGATGTGCCGCGGCGTCGGCTGCGCGAGCAGGTCGAAGCCGTCGCCGCTGATCGGCGGCGCCCCGGCGCGGCGGAAGTGCGCGCCGCCGTCGCCGGAGGCATAGAGGACCTTCAGGGCACTGCCCGCGGCCGGATCGCCGACGCACAGCAGCGTTACCCGCCGCGTGTCGTAGGCGCCGACGCTGGCCATGCCGAGGGCGCACCTGGCCGGCTCCCTGACCCAGGCCCGGCCGCTCTGGGTGGCGTACAGCCGGTTGCCCAGGATGACCCATCCGGCGGTGCCGTGCAGCGTGATCGTGCCGAGGGCCGCAAAGCCGGGAACATGGGCAGGAAGGCCCGGCACGGGGAGCCAGGCGCCGCCGCGCGCGCGGCTCCGGTACACCGTGACCGTGCCGTGACGGTCCGTGACGGCCGCGTAGGCCACCCCGGCCGAGGCTTCCAGGTCAGCGATCTGGCCCGGCATCGGCACGCGCCGCCAGCTCGCGCCGCCGTCATGGGTGACCCAGAGCTGCGATCCGAACGCGAACCCGTCGAGCGGGTCGGCGAACCGGAGGTGGTGGAGGCCGCCGAGCCAGGACGCCGGGGCCAGCGGGAACCTGGGCGCCGGGATGCCCACCCAGGACCGCCCGCCGTCGGTCGTCCTGAGCACCGAGGTGCAGGGCTTGTGCGCGCACGGGGCGGTGCCAAGCACCCAGCCCTCGCTGGCGGACACGAACGTCATCGACGCGGGCTGGAAGCCGCGCGGCACCGGGCCGCCGGGCGGTGCCGGCACGGTACTGGCCAACACAGGGGCGGCCGACGTGGCATCGGCCGCGACTCCGGCGGCGCCCGTGCTGGCCAGCACGGTGCCGGCCAGCAGGCCCGCGCCCGCCAGCGCGAGGCCGGCGGCTGCCGCCAGCCGTCGGGGGGACAGAGCAGGATGTGGCATCGGGGCGCCTCTTTTCTCGCGGCTGATGACCCGTTCTCCGCTTTAAGAGCGCGCATGCGCGTGAATCGATGTGGGGAGGCCTCCCCGGGTCGCAACCCGCGTAGGGGCGAGGTGGCCGGCGGGTGGGTGTCAGGCGCGGGAATCCGGGTCGTCCAGCGACAGGGTCATGAATGTGCTGCTCCGGCTCGGGGAATAGTCGCCGAACGGGCCGCAGGGCGTGAATCCGGCGCTTGCGTACAGCGACCGCGCCGGAGCGAACACGTCCATGGACCCGGTCTCCAGGCTCACCCGGCGGCAGCCGCGCTCGCGCGCGACGCCGATCAGGTGGCCGAGCATCGCCCTGCCGACTCCCCGGCCCCGCGCCGCCTGGGCGGTGTGCATGGACTTCAGCTCCGCGTGGTGCCGGTCAAGCTGCTTCAGCGCGCCCACGCCGAGCAGCTCGCCGTCCCGGCGGAAGCTGAAGAACGTGACGGCCGGATCAAGGAGGCCGTCAACGTCCAGAGCGTGCACGTCCTCAGGCGGGGTGTTCGCGTGCGCGAACGCCAGGTGACGCTCCAGCAGCTCGCGAACGTCATCAGCTCGCGGGTCGTCGGGGGTGATCTCGCCCATAGGCACAGGCTTCCTTGATCGTGGTAGCTGAGGTGCGGCTAGTGCGCACTCCGGAATAAGGTGAGTTTTGGGCGTGTCGGGTGCCAGGATGATGGTATGGGCGCGAACGCGGAGCTTCTGGGGCTGATGGGGCCGCA
>DASYXX010000438.1:0-2270 GCA_035934395.1 Streptosporangiaceae bacterium | reverse complement strand
CGAGGAAGCCGTAGTATCCGATCATGAATTCGAGCCCGCGGGCGGTCGTGGAGTAGGTCAGGTAGACGGTTTGGTCCTCGAGGGCGTAGGCGTTCATCACCGGTGTCTCGGAAAGGTATGCCGCGGGCTCGGTCCCGCAGTCCTGCGCGAGCCGGGCGGCCACCGCGGGGACGCCGCCGGCCAGGAGCTCGCGCGTCGCCTCCTCCGGGCGGGAGATCTCGAGGTCGAAGTTGTAGTCGCTGCCGTGTGAGGAGGCCCACGGGAAGCTCCACCCCATCCGCTGCTGGTACGCCTGGAGTTTCTCCAGGGGCGCCCGCGAGATGCAGGTGAACGTCACATCGCGCGCGTTCAGGTGGGGTACCGCGCCGTTGAAGCTGTCCGCCCCTGACGAGCAGAGCGGGCAGCCCGCCGTGTATGCCGGGCCGAACATCAAGTGATAGACGATCAGCTGCGAGCGCCCGTCAAAAAGTTCTCGCAGCGTCCTTGGCCCCTCGGCGGTGTCGAAGCTGTATTCCTTCTCGATCGGCACCCAGGGCAGCGCGCGCCGCTCGGCCGCGAGCTGGTCGCCGCGGCGCGTCAGCTCCTTTTCCCGCGCGAGCAGTTCGTCGCGGGCAGCCTGCCACTCCTCGCGGGTTGCGACTTTGTGATTCGTCATCGGTACCCCTTCTTTCTTCCTCACGGGCCGGGACTGCCCGTGGATGTCGCGGCCGGCCGGCCGGCTCGCTTCGGCTGCGACCCGTCGACAGTGCAGATGCCGGCCGGCTGGGAAAGTGGGCGGTCGTGAGCGCATGCCTGGCCGGGCAGGACCCGGAGCGTCCGCTTGCCCTCTGGGCCGCCGGACGCGTTACCTCGCTCAGCCGGGCAGGGTCCGGGGAAGGCCGAACTGTGGCAGGACGCCGGGTTCGAAGCGGGTGATGGCGCTGATCTGGGGGCCGGCGAGGGTCAGCACGAGCAGGCCGTTCGCGCGGGCGATCGCGGCGTGGGGGTCGCGTATGTAGAGGCCGAACGCGGGCTGCCCGTTGGCCCGGGTGGGGATCAGGCGGAACCTGCGGCCGCCGTGGAAGGCCCACGCGAAGAACCGGGCGGCGAGCTCGCGTCCCTGGTACTCCATCGGCAGCGGCGGCATCCGCACCCACGCGTCGTGGGTGAGCAGGCAGACGACGCCTTGCACGTCGCTGCTCTCGAAGGCGCGGGCCAGACGGGCCGCGAGGTCGGCTTCGAGGGCCGAGCCGGGCGGCGGGGGTGCCTGGTGATCCGCTGACGGCGCGGGCAGGCGCGCGAGGGTGGCGCGGGCGCGCTTGAGGGCGCTGGTCACTGACTCCTGGGTGGTGTCGAGCATGCCCGCCACCTCCGCAGCCCGGAAGCCGAGGACGTCACGCAGGATCAGCACGGCGCGCTGCCGCGGCGGTAGCAGCTGCAACGCCGTGACGAACGCGAGGGAGATGGCTTCGGTGGCCTCGTACCGGGCCTCCGGGCCTGGCGCGAGGTCGGCGAGCCCGTCCAGGAGGACGTCGGGGTAGGGCTCGAGCCAGGCCACCTCACCGACGCGGGTGGGTTCGGGCAGCACGAGATCAGGCCAGCTCATCGGCGGACGCCGGCTAGCCGATCGCAGCGCGTGCAGGCAGCGGCTGGTCGCCACCCGGTACAGCCAGGTCCGGACCGAGGCACGACCCTCGAAACCGCCCAGGCCCCGCCAGGCCGCCAGCAGCGTCTCCTGCACCGCGTCCTCGGCGTCCTGCGCCGAGCCGAGGATCTGGTAGCAGTGCACCTGCAGCTCGCGCCGGTAGGGCTCGACGAGCTCGCCGAACGCCTCGCCGTCGCCCGCCCGGGCCCGCGTCAGCAGATCCGCGCTCACCAGGCCACCCTCGCATCCCCGCCCTCCCGTTCCGGGCACCGTGGTCATACGTACAGACCCCGCCCGGGCGCCGGACTGGGCGCTGGCGACCGCCCAGTTTCACGATGGGGAGGTCTCTGCCTCTGTGACAGGTCGTGCCGGCACTCGCCCGGACCACCGGGCGCCGCCGGCCGGCTCGGCGCACCGTCGGCCCCTGACCGCGACGAGGAGAGATCATGACACAAGCACCGGCCGGCATCACCGGTCCGAGCCGCCTGCCCAAGCCAGCGTGGACGCTCGTGCTGGCGTCGCTCGGGCTGTTCATGTCCGCGCTGGACAACATGGTCGTGACGACCGCGCTGCCAGTGCTGAGGGTCTCCCTGCACGCCAGCCTCTCCGGCCTGGAATGGACCGTCAACGCCTACCTGCTGTCCTT
>DASYXX010000395.1:0-3779 GCA_035934395.1 Streptosporangiaceae bacterium | reverse complement strand
GCGTGGCGGACCGGCCTGCCACCCGGCGGACCGGGCACGGTGACCGCTGGGCCCGGGGGGTCTGCGGCCACCCGGTCCTGATCAGCGCGCTGCTGACGGCTCTGGGCGCGGTGGTCTGGGTCACGGTGTTCCCCCGGGTCGGGACCGACCTGTCGGCGGCCATGGCCCGGGCCGGCTGGGCGAGCCGCTATCCGGGGGCGGCGTACCTGTTCAGCTGGTACGGCGGCTTTCACCCGGCGGGCTACTCGCTGCTCGCGCCGTACCTGCTGGCCCTGACCGGAGTGCGCCCGGCCATGGCGGCCGCGGCGGTGATCTCCGCGGTGCTGCTGAGCTCGCTCCTGGTCCGGCATCAGGTTCCCCGGCCGCGGGCCGCGGCCGCCTGGGCGGCCATCGCGCTCTGGACGGAGCTGTCGGCCGGCCGCTCCCCGTTCACCCTGGGCCTTGCGTCGGGGCTGGGCTGCGTCGCGGCGGCCGACCTCAGCCGCCCGCGCTCCCCGGGCAGGCTTGCGGCGCTGCCTGTCGCGTGCCGCCGGGGCGCCCGGAGGCGTCCCCTTCCCTCGTCGCTCGTCCCTCGCTCCTCAGTCCAGGTGACGCCGCGCCCCGTCGGCCCGCTCACGGCCGCGGCCGCGCTGGCCCTGCTGACGTGCCTGCTCAGCCCGGTCGCCGCCCTGTTCCTCTGCGTCGTGGCCGCCGCGTTCGCTGTTGCCAGACGCTGGGCCGAGGCCGTGGCCGTCGCGGTGCCGGCGATCCTGCCGCTGGGCGCGATGGCGGCGTTCTCCGACGGCGGGACTCAGCCTTTCCTGATGCAGAACTGGCTGCCGCCGCTGATCGCCGCGGCGGGGGTGGTGCTGCTCGTCCCGCGCCGCTGGACTATGGTCCGCGCTGGCGCGGTCGTTTACGGCCTCGGCGTCCTGCTCACGCTCGCCGTGCCCAGCCTGATCGGCTCCAACGTCGCGCGGCTGGGCGAGCTGCTGATCGGTCCCCTGCTCGTCGGCATGGGCAGCGCGCGGCACCGAGGGCTGCTGGCCCCCGCGCTGGTCGCGGCGGCGGTCTGGCAGGTGGCCCAGCCCGCCGCCGATCTCGCCCAGGGCAACGCGCCGCCGTTCGCGCCGCAGACTGCGGCGCTGGTGCGCGAGCTCGGAGCGCTGCGCGCGGACACCGCCCGGGTCGAGGCGGTGCCGCAGTACGGCCACTGGGAGTGCCAGGAGCTCGCGGGCGCGGCGCCGCTGGCGCGGGGCTGGGAACGGCAGCTCGACATCGAGCGCAACCCGCTGTTCTACGACGGGGATCTCACCCCGGCCACCTATCACGGCTGGCTCCGCTACAACGCGGTCCGTTACGTAGCACTATCTACGGCAACGCCTGATCCCGCCGCGGCAGGCGAGGCCGCCCTCATCCGGGCCGCCCAGCAGTGGCTCATCCCGGTCTGGCACAACGCGTTCTGGCAGCTCTACCAGGTGACCGGCACCAGGCCGCTGGCCAGCCCGCCCGCCATGGTCACCGGCACCACCCCGGCGCAGATCACGCTGCGCATGACCCGGGCCGGCACCACGGTCGTCCGGGTGCACTGGTCGCCCCTGCTGCGGGCCGACGGCGCCGTCGTGGCCCGGGACGGCCCGTGGACCAGCCTCACCGCGCCGCGGCCCGGCCGCTACGTGCTCACAGCCCCGTACTGACCCCAGCGAGAAGCGGCTTGCCCGGCATCCGCGCTCATTCCTTGTCCGGGGGCACCCAGACGTCTTCTTTGTCCGGGGGCACCCAGACGTCGCGCTTGTGCATGAGCTCGATCTGCCTGAGGATCACCTCGCGGCGGTACTCGTCATGCCCGTACGGGGCGCGGTCGAGGTAGAGGTTCTTCGGGTAGATCGGCCGTTCGTAGATGAGCTGGTACTGCTCGGTGGTGAGGTCCTTGATCCAGTTGTCCCACTGCGCGTTGGCGCGGAACTGGCGCAGCGCGTTGATGTCGATCGTTCCCGCGACCCAGGAGGATCCGGCGCTGTAGTTGTGCCGCCCGATGATCTGCCCGCGGTAGTCGACAACGAGCGAGCCGCCGCCGAACGTATCGATGGGGATATCGGAGTCGGCGTTCAGGTAATACGTGCCGACATTGCACGCGATCAGGTACAGGTTGTTGTCCAGGGCGCGGGCGCGGTTCTGCACCTCGAACAGGCCGTTGCCGACGTGCGGGTGCGGATAGGGCCCGCGGTAGACCACCTCCGCGCCGTTCATCGCCAGCCCACGCGCGTTCTCCGGATAGGAGCCCTCATTGGCCATCAGGAAACCGAGCCGGCCGATCTCGGTGTCGGCCACCGGGTAGAACGCGTCCAGGTTGCGGCCGTACAGCTCGATCCACCTGTCCCACACATTGTGCGGGGTCACCGAGTGCTCGACCGGGAGCAGCGGCACCACCTTGTGGTGGCGGAGAATCACCTGGCCGTCCGGGCTCAGGATGAAACCGACGTTGAAGAAGCGCCCGGGAAACTCGGGATGACGCGCCTTCGCCTGGGCCATCAGGTACGCGTTCCACTGCCGGGCCAGCTTGCCCAGGTAATCGGTCTCGGGACCCGGGATGTCGATCGCGCATTCCCGCGCGAACTCCTCGTGGTCGAGGTCCAGGACCTCGTCATTGAAGCCCTGCAGCGCGCCTTCGGGGATCGCTATGAGCCGCACCGGCAGGTCCAGGCTGGACAGCCACGATGCGGCCTTGATCAGGTGCGAGAGGTGCTCGAGGTTCGTCGTGATCTCGTCGCGGCGACGGATGCCTCGCATGGTGGGTACCAGGCCCAGGGCCTGATAGGGCTCGATCATGGGTCTTACGATGGCACGGGAGGCTGGTTTCCGCGATGGCTCTGCTCGTGGGCACGTCCGGCTGGCAGTACCGCGACTGGCGGGGCGTGCTGTATCCGCCCGGCGTACCGCAGCGCGGCTGGCTGGAGTACTACGCCGGCCGGTACGCCACGGTCGAGAACAACGGCACCTTCTACCGGCTGCCGAGCCCGCAGACCTTCGGCGACTGGCGCGCCCGGACCCCCGACGGCTTCGTGATGGCGGTCAAGGCCAGCCGTTACCTCACCCACGTCCGGCGGCTGCGTGACCCGGCCGAGCCGGTCGAGCGCCTGCTGGGCGCGGCGGCCGGGCTGGGCGACCGGCTGGGCCCGGTGCTGCTCCAGCTGCCCCCGGACTTCCGCGCCGATCCTGGCGCGCTGGACCGGTGCCTGGCCGAGTTCTCGCGGGTCGCCACGGCGCGGGAGCTCCGGGTCCGGGTGGCGGTGGAGTTCCGGCACGATTCCTGGTGGACCGGCGAGGCCCGGGAGGTGCTTTCGCGGCATGGCGCCGCGCTGTCCTGGGCGGACCGGCTCGGCCGCCCGCTCGCCCCGCTGTGGCGCACCGCCGACTGGGGCTACCTGCGCCTGCACGAGGGTGCGGGATCACCATGGCCGCGGTACGGCGAGCAGGCCCTGCGCAGCTGGGTGGGGCGGCTGACGGAGACCTGGCCCGATCAGGCGGACGCCTTCGTCTACTTCAACAACGATCAGGGTGGCGCCGCTGTGCGCGACGCGGATGCGTTCTCGTCGATCGCGCGGCAGGCTGGGCGTACCACCCAGACCGCGAGCGTGCCCGGAGCTGATGCCGACTCATGGAGCACTACGTCCTGACCCTGCGCTGCGCCGACCAGCCGGGGACCGTCCGCGCGCAGACTGAGGACCGCGTCGTCCTGGCGGGCGCTCGCAGCGGGCCCTGTTCCCCCGCATCCGGTCCTGGCTGCGGCCGGGAGGCTA
>DASYXX010000392.1:0-14258 GCA_035934395.1 Streptosporangiaceae bacterium | reverse complement strand
GCCAGGCCGTTTGGTCAGAGTGGGCGGACCTGCTCAGCCTGCGGGCCCTTCGCGCCCTGACCGGCGGTGAACTCGACTCGCTGGTTCTCCTGAAGGCTGCGGAAGCCGTCAGCCTGAATCGCGGTGTGGTGCACGAAGACGTCGGCTGTGCCATCGTCGGGTGCGATGAAACCGTAGCCCTTGTCGGCGTTGAACCACTTCACGGTGCCCTGAGGCATTACCTTCTCCTACGTGACGATCTCCGGGATCCCCGTCTGAGGACCCCGGGTTGCCGCGGCCGTGCGTCTACTTTATCAGCGGGACCCCGGAGTCCCCCGGACCGTTCCGGAGGCATCGCAGGCGCAGGTCGCACGAAAATGAAACGCAACCAGGCCCCATCAAACACCATCCCGGGTCTGGATGTTCCCCGGTCCCGCCAGTTCCCGTATTGTGACCCCGCCCGCCGCCCCGTCCCCCTCCACCGCGCAAGTCCGGTTACCCGAAGAGGGGGAGCCGGTCGGCCAGGGCGCCGATGGCAGCGCGCTCGGTCGCGCTCACCGGCAGACGGCCCGTGCCCTTCAGGGCGTAGGTGCGATCGTCCCAGCCGCCCGGCATCTCGGTCCCGAGCAGCCCGTCCAGGACTCGCCGCACCAGGCCGAGTGACCGCGCATCCGGGGGCGGGGCCGAGGGCAGCCCGACGGTCAGGTCCAGGTGGTGAACGGCCGCCTCCACCACGAGCGTGGCGATGAAGTCCGCGGTGCCCAGCACGTGGCCCTGGGTGGTCACCGCCCGGTGCGGGCAGGCGCGCGCCGCCCGGCAGGCCGCGGCGGCGGTCTCCCGCCATTCCCAGGCCAGCCCGCCGGGCGGGTAGGCCGACGCGACGATCCTCACGTGCCGGGCGTGCGCCGCCGCCTCGGCCCTGCCCGGCGCTCCCGGACCGCCGCCCTGCGGAGCGTAAGCCCGCCAGTAGCTGACCGCGTCGACATCGGGCTGATCGGCGCTTGGGCTCGCAAACGTTCGCAGCGCGCGCCGGGCGTCGAGCAGCTGGTGGTAGAGAACGTCCCCGACGGCCCAGCCGGCGCAGCGGCTCGGCAGCATCAGGTCCGCGTCGGCGAGTCCGTCGGCGACCGCGGTGACGTTTTGGTACGCGGCCTCCAGGGCGTCCTCGACCGCGGCCCGCCGGAGTCCGTTCAGTGTTGCCTCCCGCTCGCCTGCGGGCCCCGCCCGCCTCCCCTTCTCCCTTCACTGCCGATCCTGCCAGGGGTCAGGGTGGCGGGCGACGCGACGTATTCGCGATCTTGGCCTCGATCCCGTCGAGCACGCAGTCCAGGCCGAACTCGAACCGCTCGTCCCTGGTCTCCTCGGCGTCCGGGTCGAAGTTCGCATGGAGAAACCGGACGACGTGCGTGAACCTGCCATCGGCATCGAGCCGGTCGCGCCAGGCGTCCCGCATGGGCTCCCATTCCTCCGGCGAGACCCCGGACTGCTCCTGGTCGCGCTGCACGCGCATCTCGCGAACCTCACGCAGGGTCGCGCCGAGGACGTAGGTGGAGACCGTCTCCAGGATATTAAAGGCCAGGCTTATCTCCAGGCCGAGACCGTCCAGCATGGCCAGCGAGCGATCGAGGTTCAGCATCGTGTTCGGACCGAGCGGCGGCCGGCCTCCCACGAATTCCATCACCCACCGGTGGCGCAGCAGCATGGCCCGGTACTCGCGGGCCATCGCCTGCAGGTCGGCTCGCCAGTCGCCGCTCGGCTCCGGCACGCGAGACTCGGCGACCAGGGTGTCGAGCATCAGGTCGACCAGCTGCTCCTTGTTGGCCACGTGCCAGTACAGGGACATCGTGCCTGACCTGAGCACCTGAGCGATCCGCCGCATGCTGACCGCGTCGGCGCCCTCGGCATCGGCCACGGCTATGGCCGCGTCAACGATCTCGGCCCGCGACAGCGACGGCAGGACGCGGCCCCTCCCGCGGCCGCGCTGCTGGCGCAGCTGTTCTCGCTCCGCGTGCTCCCGCAGCCGCCGCTGAGCATGAGCATCGCGATCGGACCACGGCGCGCTGAACGGCGGCCAGAGATCGTCCAGATTCCCCGCCACGGCCTCCGCGCGCTCGCGGTCGGGCGCCGCGCGCTCGCGGTCGGGCTCGCGCCCCCGGGCGGGCTCGCGCTGGCCCCGGTCTGCCGCAGCCTTCCGGTCCGGCACGCCACCTCCCGTTATGAATAGGGGCTTGACTCTCGTACATCGTACTGTATAGTACGGCGTACTACGAGAATCGTACGGCGTACTAGAAGGAGGGATGGCAGATGAGCCAGGTGCTCGCGGTCGAGGCCAGCGGCCTCGAGAAGGCCTACGGCCGGACCAGGGCGCTGGACGGCCTCGACCTGGAGGTCGACGCCGGGGCGATCCTCGGCCTGCTGGGGCCGAACGGCGCGGGCAAGACCACCACGGTGCGGGTGCTGAGCACGCTCCTGCGCCCCGACCGGGGCACCGCCCGGGTGGCCGGCCACGATGTCGTCACCGAGGCGGCCGCGGTTCGTCGCTCGATCGGGCTCACCGGCCAGTACGCGGCGCTCGACGAGAGCCTCACCGGCCGTGCGAACCTGATCATGATCGGCCAGCTCTGCCGCCTCTCCCGGCGGGCGGCGAGGCGCCGCGCGGCCGAGCTGCTGGAGCAGTTCGACCTGGCCGGCGCCGGGGACCGCGGCGTCAAGACCTACTCGGGCGGCATGCGACGCCGACTCGACCTGGCGGCCAGCCTGGTCGCCCGGCCGAGCATCCTGTTCCTTGACGAGCCGACGACCGGCCTCGACCTGCCCAGCCGCATGGTCACCTGGGACGCCGTCCGGGCGCTCACGGCGGCCGGGACCACGGTCCTGCTGACCACCCAGCTCCTGGACGAGGCCGACCAGCTGGCCGACCGTATCGCGGTCGTCGACCGCGGGCGGGTGATCGCCGAGGGCACCTCGGCACAGCTCAAGGCCAAGGTAGGCGGCGAGCGCGTGCAGCTGACCGTGGCCCGCCAGGCCGACCTGGCCGCCGCCCGCGACCTGCTGGGCAGGCATGCCGACGGGCTGGCGCAGGCCGACGCGGCCGCGCGCACCGTCGAGGCGCCGGTGACGAACGGCGCCCGCCGGGTGCCGGACATCGTCCGTGACTTGGACGCCGCGGGCGTGCTGCTCGACGACCTCGGGATCCGGCGTCCCTCGCTCGACGACGTGTTCCTCATCCTGACCGGGCACACGGCGGGGGACGAGCCCGCCCGTGAAGCCCCGGCCGAGTCCGCATTCAACCAGGAGGAGTTCGCGTGACCACCATGTCCCTGCCCATCACCGCGGCGGCGCCCTCGCCCGCCCGCCCTGAGCCGATGCTGACCCGGGCCTGGTGGGCCGTGAAGAACACCTGGGTCCTGTGCCGGCGCAGCATCGCCCGGATCGCGCGCGAGCCCGAGCAGCTGAGCAACGTGACGATTCAGCCCGTCATCTTCGTGCTGCTGTTCACCTACGTGTTCGGCTCGGCGATCCACCTGCCGGGCGGTGGGAGTTACCACCAGTACCTGATCAGCGGGATGTTCGGGATGAGCATGGCAGGCACCGCCCCGGGCACGGCGGTCGGGCTCACCGCCGACATGTCCACCGGCCTGATCGACCGGTTCCGGTCGCTGCCGATAGCCCGTTCCGCCGTCCTGGCCGGCCGCGCCCTGTCCGACCTCGCCGCGCAGGCCCTGGGCATCCTGGTGCTCGCCGGCACCGGGCTGGCCGTTGGCTGGCGGATCCGGGGCGGGGCGGGCGACGCCGTCGCGGCCCTCGGCCTGTGCTTGCTGTTCGCGTTCGCGATGACCTGGGCGGGAGCGTGCGCCGGCATGCTGCTGCGCAGCCCGGAGAGCGCGCAGGCGCTCGGGTTCATCGTGTTCCTGCCGCTGTCGTTCGTGTCCAACGCGTTCGTGCCCACCCAGGGAATGCCTGCCTGGCTGCGCGGCTTCGCCGACTGGAACCCGATCAGCGCCATGGCGGCCGCGTGCCGGCAGCTGTTCGGCGGCACTCCCGCGCCGGCCGTGGCGGCCTGGCCGATGCAGCACCCCGAGCTGGCTGTTGCGGCCTGGTCGGTGGCGCTGATCGCGGTGTTCGCCCCCGCTGCGGTCTACCTGTACCGGCGCAAGGTCCTGCGCTAGCGCTCGCCGGCTGCCGCCGCCGTGTTTCCCGCTCGCCTCCGGGCGCTCTCGAGGCCTTGCGGCTCGCTCAGGCCTGACCGCGTTACTCGGGCGCGCTGGCGGCGGCGGCGTCCCACTTCCGCTCGATCTTGCCGAAGTGCCAGACCGCCAGGGCGACGCCCCAGGTGACGACGAAGACCCCGACGATCACGAATCCCGCGGTGTTGATGTTGAAGTTCTCCAGGAACGACCAGAACGACCCGCTGCGGTGCGTGTCGTGGCCGAGCAGCCCGAGCAGCTCGACCGCCCCGACGAACACGGCCACGAACACCGAGAGCCCGGTGATCGTCAGGTTGTAGTAGACCTTGCGGACCGGCCGGGCGAACGCCCAGTCGTAGGCGAAGTTCATGAAGCAGCCGTCGATGGTGTCGAACAGGCTCATGCCCGCCGCGAACAGGATCGGCAGCGACAGGATCGCGTAGAACGGCAGCCCGCTGACCACCGCGGACCCGGCCAGGACCAGCAGCGCGACCTCGGTGGCGGTGTCGAAGCCCAGGCCGAACAGGAAGCCGATCGGGTACATCTTCCACGGCGCGTCGACCCGGCGGGCCAGCGGCCCGAGGAACCGGTTCAGCAGGCCGCGCTTGTTCAGCTGCTCCTCCAGCTCGGCGTCGTTGTACCGGCCGCTGCGCATCTCCCGGAACACCCGCGCGATCCCGGTCAGGATCACCAGGTTGAACGCGGCGATCAGGAACAGGAAGAAGCCGGACACGCAGGTGCCGATGATGTTCGTGTAATGCTGCAGCTGCGAGCCGGAGTTCTTCACCTGCTCGTCCAGGCCGCGGATCCCGAAGTTCAGCAGGACGGCCAGCGCGAACACCACCGAGGAGTGGCCCAGCGAGAAGAAGAAGCCGGTCGACAGCGGCCGCTTGCCCTCGCTGACCAGCTTGCGGGTGGTGTTGTCGATGGCCGCGATGTGATCGGCGTCGAACGCGTGCCGCATGCCCAGGGTGTAGGCGAGGATCCCGGTTCCCACGCCGAAGACCTCGGTCTTGGTGATGTGGTAGTGACCGCCCAGCGCGCTGGCCAGCATGACCCAGCCGGCCACGTTGAGACCGATGACCGTCGCGGCCATGCCGCCCGCCCGTGCCCACTCCGCCGGGCCCAGCCCGTCGCGAATCGTCGCCAGGCGGGCTCGCCGGTCTGCCATCGAGTGCGCACCTTCCTCACGGGAACTCAGGTGTCACCACCGTAGTGCTATTGCAAATTACTTGCAATAACGTTAGATGCGCAGCGAGGCGGCGCCGTCAGCCGGGCCCTCCGGCGGCCGGCCCGTCGTCGTCAGGCTCGCCGGTCGGCCCGCCGCGATCCCCGCTGACCGGCTCCGTTGTGAGGATGTCGGACAGGCCGGCGAGGTCGATGAGTTCGCGCAGCCGGCTGGGCGCGCCGCGGAGCCGGAGCGAGCAGCCGAGGCGACGAGCGGCGAGCTGCAGCCGCGCCAGCTGGTCGACCGCCCAGAGGTCAGGGTTCTGGCCTGCCGGGAGCGGCCAGCACGCTACCTCGGCGCCGCCGCGCACGAGCACCACGCAGGGCACCGGGTCTCGCGGCGGCACTTAACTCCGACGATCACCGCCGCGCAAACTCATCTGGCGGCGCCGAGGACGCCGACCCCGGCTGGCCTGGCCGGCCCGCCGCCGGGGGCTGCCTTCCCGCTCGCCTCATGTGTCGTAGCGGGTCAGCTGGGCTGGGGACGGGAGATGGGCGCGACGGTCGCGTTCGCGGCCCGGACCAGGTCGCCGGGGGCTAGCTCGATCTCCAGCCCGCGCCGGCCCGCGCTGCAGAACACGGTCGGGTACTCCAGCGCGGACGAGTCGATGACCACGGGCAGCCGCCTCCGCTGGCCCAGCGGGGAGATGCCGCCCGCCACGTAGCCGGTCGCGCGCTCGGCGGCGGTGACGTCGGCCATCGCGCCCTTCTTGCCGCCGACCGCCGCGGCCAGCGCCTTGAGGTCGAGCTGAGCCGCGACCGGCACCACGCCGACGGTCAGCCCGCCGTCCACGTCGGCGATCAGGGTCTTGAACACCCGGCCGGCCTCGACGCCCAGGGCCGCGCTGGCCTCGGCGCCGTACGAGCTGTGCCTCGGGTCATGCTCGTAGGAGTGCACCGTGTACGCGATGCCATGCCGGGTGAGCAGCTCCGTCGCCGCGGTCCCGCGTCCTGCCACGCTGCGCCACGGTACTTGCCCGGGGCGGGCTACGCGAGACCGGGCCAGGCGACGGGCAGGGCCGCGGGCGTCGGCCCGGCCGCTACCGCTTGCGGCCGGGATCGAGTCCCCAGCGGCGAGCCAGCTCGTCCACCCAGACCGCTGCGGCGACCGGTTCCGGGGGCGGGCTGCCGAGCACCACGAGCTCGGTGACCCCGGCGTCGGCCAGCCCGGGCACGTCGCCGGGCCCGCAGCCGCTGGCGGCCACGGCGACCGTCAGCTCGCTCATCTTCCGGCCCTGCCGGCGGCACTGCTCGCGCAGCACGGCCAGCCGGTCCCTGACGTCGTGGATCTCGATGTTGAAGCCGTACCACCCGTCTCCGCACGCGGCGGCCCGCCCGAGCGCGGCGTCGCTGTTCCCGCCCATGACGATCGGGATGCGGCGGCTGCGCACCGGCTTGGGGTTGACCCGGACCGGGCCGAATGTGCAGAACTCGCCATTGAACGCGCACACATCGTCGGCCCACAGCCGCCGCATGGCCGTCAGGTACTCGATCGTTCGCTGGCCACGGCGCTCGAACGGCACCCCGAGGGCGGCGAACTCGTCCGCCGACCAGCCGATGCCCACCCCGAGCGTGAGTCGGCCGGCGGACAGGACATCCAGGGTGGCCGCCTGCTTGGCCGCGTGCACCGGGTTGTGCTCCGGCAGGAGCAGCACACCCGTGGCCACGCCGATCCTCTTCGTAACGGCCGCTGCGTAGGCCAGGCCGAGCAGCGGATCGAGCCAGTCGGCGTGCACGGGTACCGTCATCTGGCCGTTGGCCGAGTACGGGTACCGGGAACTGGGCTGGTCCACCATCACCACGTGCTCGCCGGACCACAACGTGGCGAAGCCGGCGGCCTCCGCCGCCCGGGCGACGGATTCGATAATCTCCGGGCGTGCACCGGTCCCGATGCCCAGCGCGTGCAGTCCGATCCGCATGCATCCCCCCGTGTGCGCCGTCTGGCCTGCCCGGCCCGGCAGACGCCCCGATCGCGTCGGCGGGCGAGACGGGCCGGGCAGGCCGCTTCCTGACGTGCTACCCGCAAATGGCCCGGCCGACATCACGACCGGGCCACCGAGTGGGCGGGGCGCGCGCCGCCGAGAGTCCTCGGAGCCCGGGCGTTACCGGTTCTGGTCAGATCGCGTCAGGGAATCTGGGCCGAGGTCTCGGCTCCCGGCCCGGCGCTGTTGTAGTAGTTCACGGGCACGACCTGGAACTGGTAGGTCACGCCGCGGCGCAGCCCGGTGAGCGTGACGCTGGTGGAGGAGACGGTGCGCACCTGGGCAAAGCCTCCCGATCCCCCGGCGACATAGATCTGGTACTGCATGCCGATCCCCGCCGACGGCCAGGTCAGCCGGGTCATGCCGGGCCCCGCCCGCGCGGTGACGCGGGAGACGGCGGGCACCGGCGGGCAGCCGCCCGGGTACGACCACTGGTTGTACCACTCCGACGGATTCCGCATCGTGATCTGGGGGTAGATGTCGGGGCCGGCCCGCACCAGGCGCTTCGGATCCGCGCCGCTCGTGAACGCGGCCGCGGGCACGGCGATGAAACGCGGCTGGCTGATCGCGTTGGTGTAGAAGGCCAGCGAGGTGCAGGCGGCGGTAATCGCCTCGGAGTTGACGTTGTAGCTGATCACCAGCGTCTGGCTGGTGGACAGGGCAGGCTCGGCGCGCGCCTCGTACATGACGCGGTAGTCGTTGGCCGTGTTGAGCCCGATCCCCGGGGCCTGGTAGAGCACGATGGGGTGGAAGTTGTCGAACGGGCCCCAGGGCCTCGGCCCCGGGTAGGCGAGGATGTCAGGGTCTCCCGCTCCCGGGGCCTGGATCAGCCAGTACCGCCCGGCTTCCTTCACCACGCTGAACCCCGACGGCACGTAGAGATTCCCGAGGAGCGGGTCGACCGGCAGGGCGAGGCTCTGGCTGTCAACCCACCGCCCCTGACTGTAGAACTGCCACGCGCCGAAGTCGGCGAGCCGCGCGGCGCTGACCCGGGCCAGGTACAGCTGCTGGTTCGTGCTGGTCGAGTAGGGGCTCTGCCAGCCGTAGACGTAAACGGTCTGCCGCGCCTGCCCGGACGTGAGCAGTGCGGACCCCCAGATGATGGGCGTTCCGCCGTCGGGCGGCGTGTAGGTGGGCAGCAGCGTCAGCTTCGGCCTGATCACAGCCCCGTATCTCGGGCCGTGCCCGGCCGCACTGAGCTTGCTGACGGAGAACCTGGCCATCACCGTCCCCAGCGCGACGAACGGGAACGGGCCCGGCTGGTACAGGTTGTAGAACTTCACCACGGTGCCGCCGACCAGCATCCCGTCGCCGTCCCAGTAGCGCTCCTGGCCCTGGTCGGTGGTCGGAGCGTTTATCACCGACTGCGCTCGCCCGAAGGAGGTCGGGCTCGGGCAGGCGCGCCCGCCGGTGAGCGTCACGAAGCTGGTGCGGTGGTGTTCGGTGGTCTGCATCACCACCGAGTTGTGCAGGAACCCGCCCAGGTGCGAGTAGCCGATGCTCGGCCCCGCCGGGCCGAGGTAGGTGTCGGCGAAGAACCACGCGATCTGTGACGGGCTCAGCCTGACCGCCGACACCCCGTCGCCTCCGGCCCAGTCGGCGCAGGTGGAATGGTCGGAGTAGTTGAGGAACTGCCCGTCGAGAGCCGCGGGTGACGGCCCGTCCGCGGCCTTCTGGGTCAGGCTCCTTCTCGCGGCGGGGCCAGGGTCACCGGCGCTCGAGCCCCCGCGCAAGCCCTGCAGGAGGCCGAACGTTATGCCGAACCCGGCGAGCACGGCACAGGTCGCTAGGGCCGCGTTGACCTTCCGAGCCCGTGACTCCATCCGGGGGGAGCTCCCTTGCCGCCACTCGCCGGCGGCCCGCGGCATGCCGTCTTTAGCTGACGGACGCTATCAGTCTTACGAGGAATATAACGTCTCGGTCAATCCCATCTCGCGCCCCGGGCTTTGTTCGTTTCGGAATTAGACATCTTGCCCGGCCGACGCCCCGAGCCGGCCGGGCCTACTCGATCACGCCCGCGCAAGCGAGCGGGGGCAGCCTGGTCGCTCGGGCGGAGCGGCTCAGGGGCGGGGCGGGATGTACTGGACAGACCAGCGGTTGCCGTCGGGGTCGGCGAAGAAAACGAACGAGCCCCAGGGGAACTCCTGGATCTCGCTCACCTCCACGCCGCGGGCGGCCAGCTCAGCTCGCGCGGCCTCGATGTCGGGGACGACCAGCTGCAGGCCCTTCGCGGAGCCCGGCGGCATGTCCACCAGTCCCTTGCCGATGGCGATCGAGCACGCCGACCCCGGCGGCGTGAGCTGCACGAAGCGGATCTCGTCGCTCACCGTGTGGTCGTGATCGGCATTGAACCCGGCCTTCTCGGTGTAGAAGGCCTTGGCGCGGTCCACGTCCGAGACGGGAACCGCCACCAGCTCGAGCTTCCAGTCCATGTCGTTCCTCCTCAGGCCTCGCGTAGAACGAAGCGATCTGTTCCAGTATAACAGAACGGAATCATCTGTTCCAGTAGTTTACTGATGTTGCCGCGGCTCCCGCCGCAAATTCGCATACCCGCAATCAGGCGAAGGGACCAGCGCGCGGGCTACGGCCCCTGGCAAGCGCACCTTCACCCGGTTGCCGCCCGCCGGAAGGCGGGCCGGGCCGCGCCGGAGTGGGGTCACGGGACGCGGGGCGCAGCTGTGGGCGGTGGATTGCCGGCGGGTCCGGCCCCTAGGTGACGGCCAGGCCGAGGAGGAGGCCGTTGGCGGCCACGGCGGGAGAGCTGGTGATGAACATCGGGACGCCGTCCGCGGGCGCGGTGATGGTCTGCAGGACCCGGGAGCCGTCGAGGGTGCTGACGGTGCCGAGCGTCTGGCCCGCGGTGACCGCCTCGCCGGGGCGGACGCCGGGCTCCCACCAGCCCGCGTCGTCGCAGTTCAGCCACAGGAAGCGGGTGAGATACCTCGGCGGGGCGCCGTCGCCGGCAGCCGGGTCATCGGCGATGCCGAGCAGGGCGAGCACCCGGTCGAGCCCGCGCACGTGCCGGTCGACCGCGTCCTCCTGCACCAGGCCGCACTCGCCGGACTCGGCGATGATCGCCGGGATGCCGATCTCAGCCGCCGACGCGCTCGTCGTGCCGCCGACGGCCCGGTCGGGGCCTGGCTCCTGCCGGATGACGTAGCCCAGCCCGTAGGCGGTGGCCATCTCGCGCGCCGTGGCCTCGGCGGGCCCGGCGTCGTACAGCGCGAACGGCTGCAGCGCCTCGACCATGTCGCCGGCGTGGGCGTCGATCAGCGCGTCCGAGCCGGTGATGAGCTGGGTAAACGTGGCGTGTGCGAGCCGCTCGGCGAGCGTGCCGGCCGGATTGCCAGGGAAGCACCGGTTGAGGTTCTTGCCGTCCTCGGGGATCACGAACGGGCTCCGGGCCCGGAATGACGTCAGGCTGAGCACGGGCACCGCCCGCACGCGGCCGCGCAGGTCCCGGGCCTCCAGGCTCCGGGTCCACCGGCGCACCGCGGCCATCGGCGCGTACTCGCAGCCGTGCACGCCCGCGATCACGGTCAGCAGCGGGCCGTCCGTGCTGCCGGTGATCTCGATCACCGGGACATCGAGGCCGGCGAGGTCGAGCGTGCGGCGGGTCACCGTCGAAGGCATGCCATGCCCCCCTCTGCTACAGCCCGGCTGGTTAGGGCATCGGCAGATAGGTTAGCTGGGACAACGGTCGATTGTTGACGCTCGCGTCGCAGTGATGTGGAGGCCCAGTTATAACGCCACTGATGATTGCCAGCGAAGGCGGCGAGGTCGGGCTGGCCGCGGGCATGAGCCTGCTCCGCGCCGGGGGCAGCGCGCTGGACGCGGTCGAGGCCGCCGTCCGGGTCGTGGAGTCCAACGAGGCCGACCACCACGTCGGGGTGGGCGGGCTGCCGAACCTGCTCGGCGAGGTCGAGCTCGATGCCTCGATCATGGACGGGGCGACCCGGCGGGCGGGCGCGGTGGCCGTGGTCACCGGCTTCCCGCACCCGATCTCGATCGCGCGGGCCGTCTGCGACCGGCTGCCGCAGCACCTGCTGCTGGTCGGCGCGGGCGCGGAGCGCTTCGCGGACGAGGTGGGCATCGAGCGCGGGCCGACGCTGACCGACGAGGCGTCGCGGATATGGCGGGAAGGCCTGTCCGCCGCGGGGATCGAGGCCGCCGAGGCGATGATGGGGCCCGGTGAGAGCGCCTACCGCCGCCTGGCGCTGGAGCGCATCGCGTCGATGTCGCCCCCGGCCGTTTCCGGCACGGTCAACGTGCTGGCCCGCGACGCCGCGGGCAATCTCGCGTCCGGCGTGAGCACCAGCGGGTACCCGTGGAAGTACCCGGGCCGGGTCAGCGACTCGGCGATCATCGGCGCCGGCAACTACTGCGATAACCGGGCCGGCGCCGCGGCCTGTACCGGGCGCGGCGAGCTGACGATCCGCGCCACCACCGCCCGCTCGGTGCTGCGTGCGCTCGCGGCCGGGGCCGACCCCGCGCAGGCCTGCGCGGAGGCACTGGCGGAGACGCTGGAGCTGCCCGACGAGTTCCGCACCCCGCTGCTGGCGCTGTGCCTGACCCCGGACGGCCGCCATGGCGGGGCCGCCACCAGGGCGGGCGCCAGCTACAGCGTGATGACCGCCGACGATGAGACCTACCGGATCGAGCCGAGGAGGCAAGTGTGATGAAGGTCTTCGTGTCCACCGATATGGAGGGGACCGCGGGCGTTGTCGACTGGGAGCAGTGCGTCGGCGACGGCCCGGAGGCGGCGGCGGGACGCAAGCTCCTGCTCGGCGAAGTCAACGCTGCGATCGAGGGCGCGATGGCCGGGGGCGCCACCGAGATCGTGGTCAACGATTCCCACTACCTGATGCGCAACCTGCCGCCGGACGAACTGGCCGGCGGCGCCTCGTACATCTCGGGCAGCCACAAGCCGCTTTACATGATGCAGGGGCTGGACGGCAGCTTCGATGCCGTGGCGCTGGTTTCGTACCACGGCAGCGTCGGCGCGCCCGCAGGGCTCTCGCACACCTACAGCCCGCGCGTGGTCGTTGAGGCGCGGCTGAACGGCGTCGTGTGCGGGGAGGCGGGGATCAACGCGCTGGTGGCGGCCCATTACGGCGTGCCCGTCGTGCTGGTGACCGGGGACCGGTGCGCGTGCCAGGAGACGGCCGCGCTGATCCCCGGAGTCCACACCGCGGTGGTCAAGGAGCCGGTCAGCCGGACGGCCGCGCACAGCATGCACCCCGAGCGAGCCCGCGCGCTGATCCGGGAGACCGCCGAGAAGGCGGTCGCCGGGGCGAAGGGCGCCGAGCCCCCGCCGCTGGCCGGGGCCACGCTGGAGGTCTCGGTCCGCAACACCGACATCGCCGAGGCCGCGAGCTGGGTCCGCGGCGTGGACCGGACCGGCCCGCGCGAGCTGCGCATCCACGGCGACGACCCGCTGGCGACCTACCGCTCGTTCTGCGCCGCGATCCTGCTGACCCGCACGGTCGCCGAGACCATATGAGCGGGTCGATGGGGCGCGGCGCCGCCTGGACTGAGGAGCGAGGAACGAGCGACGAGGGAAGGGGGCGCCTCAAAGGCGTCCCGTCGACGCGCGGAAGACAACGCCTGAGCCGCGCGGATCGGCTGGCCGGAGGGCCAGCGGCGCTTTTCGCCTACGGAACGCTCCGGTTCGACGAGGTGCTCGCGGTGCTGCTGGACCGGGTGCCCTGCCGCAGCACCGTGGCGGTGGCGGGCTGGCGCGCCGCCGCGCTCGCCGGGCGGGTCTACCCGGGGCTGGTGCGGGCCGACGCCGAGGTCGCCGGCAGGCTCATCACCGGCCTGACCCCCGCGGAGCTGCGGCTCATCGACGAATACGAGTCCGGTCCCTACGAGCTCGAGCTGCTGACGCTGAGCGACGGCCGCCAGGGCTGGACGTACGCCTGGACCGACCAGGCCGAGGTGCTGCCGCACGACTGGTCGCCCGGCGAGTTCGCCGAGTTGCACCTCGCCGACTTCGCAGGCAAATGCCGCGCCTGGCGGGACGGGTACGAGGCGGCCGGGCGCACCGGCCGCGGCATCCGGCGGCCGCATGACCCTGGGGCCAGATTCAGCTGACCGTATCCGGCCGGAGCCAGGTCCGTTATCGATAGGGATTTCAGGGGTCGAGCACGTCGCTGAGCTCGCCGCAGTCGGCCGCAATGCGGAGGCCCGAGTCGAGCTGGTCGCCGCCGTCCACGAGCCGGCCCATAAGGCAGGCCAGGCCCGAAGATAAGGCAGTTGCCCGATGCGGGTGCGGGGACCTTACGGCGAACCTCGATAGTGCCGGGCCAGGGACGGCCCGCACATCGAGGAGGACACGATGCACCCGATTCTCAGCCAGGCTCTGGTCGCCGAGCGGGCCAGGGAGTGGGAAGACCGAGCAGCGCGGTACCGGCTCGTGAAGGAGTTGCGCCGGGCCCGCCGCCAGCCCGCTTCGCGCCCCGCGGCCGCGGTGCCCCTCGCCAGGGCAAGCAGGGAGCCGGTCGCTGTGGCGAGCGGCCAGCCGACCGTCGAGGAGGACCGGCAGCCCGTGGGCGGGCGAGCCGCGTGACATGACGTGAGTAGCGCGGGCTCGGCGTGAAACCCACAGCAGGCGCCGCAGGCGCAGCGGACACAGCAGCCCCCGCCGATGCGGTCGGCGCGGCGAGTACGCCCGGCGCGGGAGCCGCGGCTGACACGGCTGGCACGGTCGGCGCGTCCGGTAGGGCCGGCGCGTTTGGCAGGGCCGGCGCGTCTGGTTGGGCCAGCGCGTCCGGTAGGGTCGGCGCGACTCACGCGGACGCCCCGACGGACCCGCCAGACGGGCAGCGGCGACCCCCGCGCCCGGGCCGGACGCCGTGACAGCGGATGCGGGCGGGCCGCC
>DASYXX010000374.1:0-4882 GCA_035934395.1 Streptosporangiaceae bacterium | reverse complement strand
ACTTCGCGTACCACGACCGCTACCAGCGCACCCCGGACGGCTGGAGGTTCACCGAGCGCGTCGCCGAGTTCAGGTACTACGACACCAGCCCGCTGGCAGGCTCGGCGCCCAGCGCGGCGGGGGACGCCCGCTGACCCGCCGACGTCAGCCGGCACTCTGGTCCGAGTGCTCCTGGCAGCGGTCGGCGGCGGTGCCCGGCAGCAGGACGCAACCGCACACCTGACACGTTCCCCAGCGGCCATACCAACTGCCCGTACGACGAAACCTGCGCGTCGCGGCCCGCCAGGCGAGCAGATCGGCCTCATTGCTCTCGCGCTCGTCGCCGGCCGGGTAGCCGGGCTCGTTGCCCGCCAGGAACCCGGCAACGAAGTAGCGGGCCTCATCCGACATCGTCCCCATCTCGCCCAGCGAGACGTTGTAGCCGACACCGGCATGAGGGCACCACGCCGCCATGCGCCCCGCGAACGTGTGCCCGTTCCCAGGGTGTTAACGGATCCGTCGGGGTAGGCCGAAGCGCGCGATGAGGCTGTTGTCGAAGCGGGTCATCGCGGTGATGCGATTCCCGGCCAGGGTGAGGACCAGCATTCCGTTCACGTGGAACGCTCCGGTCCCTGGGTCCAGGACATACACGCCGAACGCGGGCTGCCCGTTCGCCCGGGTGGGGATCAGCCGGTAGGTCCGCCCCTCGGGGAAGATCACCGTTTCGAACAAGCGGGTCGCCACGGCCGTACCCACGTACTTGCCTCCGGCCAGCGGTGCGGTGATGACGACATCCTCCGCGAGCAGGGACACCAAGGCACTGCCGTTGCCGGTCTCGTACGCGCTGACCAGGCGCTCCACGGCTTCTCGCTCGGCCAGGGAATTCGGGGCGGGAGGCGGGTCACCGGGCGCGGGCAGCCTTCGCCGCAGGTTGGCACGGGCGTGCCTGAGCGCGCTGCTCACCGAGTCTTCGGTGGTGCCGAGCATCACCGCCACTTCCCTGGCTCGGTAGCCGAGGACGTCTCGCAAGACCAGCACCGCCCGCTGGCGGGGCGGGAGGAGCTGAAGGGCCGCCACGAACGCCAGCGAGATGGCCTCGCGCGTCTCGTAGCGAGCGTCCGGTCCCGGCGCCCGGTCGGCCAGCTCGTCCAGCAGAACGTCTGGATAGGGCTCCAGCCAGATCACTTCGCTGGGCGAGGTTGGCTCTGGGTGGGAACCCGCAGGCACAGGAACTCCAAGTTGCGGACGCCTTCGGGCGGCGCGAAGCACGTCGAGGCACCGGTTGGTCGCGATGCGGTACAGCCAGGTCCGGAGCGACGCGCGGACCTCGAACGCGCAGATGTGCTGCCAGGCGGCGAGGAACGTCTCCTGGACCGTGTCCTCCGCGTCCTGAGCCGAGCCGAGGATGCGATAGCAGTGCACCTCCAGCTCACGCCGGTGCCCGCTGACCAGTTCGGCGAACGCACGGGAATCCCCGGCCTGGGCTCGGATGACGAGATCAGCCTCGACGGGAACCCCCTCCTTCCTGGCCCAGGCCGTCACGTGGGCCGCTACCGGTATAGACGCCGCGGCCAGCCGGAATCGGGCAGTGCCTGCCCACTTTTCGCTTCGCCGAGCGTCTATCCGCCCGACAGGACGACCTCGGATGGCGGTGACCTGATGGACGCGGTGATCTGGGCCGAAGGGCTGACCAAATGGTTCGGTTCGGTGACAGCGCTGGACGGGATCAATCTGGAGGTCCGCGGCGGCCGCGTGCTGGCGTTGCTAGGACCGAACGGCGCGGGCAAGACGACGACCGTTCGCATCCTCAGCACCGTCCTCAAACCGGACTCGGGACGTACCAGGGTGCTAGGGTTCGACGTCACCGCCGAGGCCGCGGCGGTCCGCGCCGTGATCGGCCTGGCCGGTCAGTACGCCGCGGTCGACGAGAACCTCACCGGACGGGAGAATCTGCGCCTCGTAGGCCAGCTGAGCCACCAGCCTCCGTCGGTTGTCCCTGCCCGCGCCCGTGACTTGCTCGAACGGTTCGCGCTGACCGATGCCGCCAACCGCCCGGTCCGCAGCTACTCGGGCGGCATGAGGCGTCGGCTCGATCTCGCCGCTGCTCTCGTCCACCGGCCGCCGGTCCTCTACCTCGACGAGCCGACGACAGGCCTGGACCCAACGGGCCGCAGCGAAATGTGGGCGCTAGTAAACGAACTCGTCGCCGACGGCACGACCGTGCTGCTGACCACCCAGTACCTCGAAGAGGCCGACCGCCACGCCGACCAGATCGTCATCGTCGACGGAGGAAAAGTCATCGCAGAGGGAACCGCGGCGGAGCTGAAGGCGAGCCTGGGCAGGACGATCCTCGAGGTCCGCTGGCCGGACCCGGCAGGTGCCCGCCGGGCCGTCCGGGTGCTGGGCCGGATCGGCCCGGCCGGCCTGCGCGATGACGAGCACACCGCCGCGGTGACGGTAGCCGACCGCGGGCCGGCGGTCCTCGACGTCACCCGCGCCCTTGACGCTGCGGGGCTCGTTCCCGATGCGCTCGTGATTCGCGAGCCCACCCTCGACGACGCGTTCCTGCAGCTGACCGGCCATGGCAGGGAGGGGCGCCCAATCAGCACAGCCCGGCCCGCATTCGCCGCCGACCGAGAAGGAGCGCGCGCATGACCACCACGACAGTCACCCCCGCAATCCCGCCGTCGGCCCGGCCGACGGCGGGATGGCTCGTCGCGGACGCTCTGGCGGTCGCGAGGCGAAACCTCATCGCCATGACCCGGACCCCGCAAGTGATCGTCTTCTCCACCATCCAGCCGGTGCTGTTCGTGCTGATGTTCCGCTACGTCTTCGGCGGGTCCATCCACATCCCGGGCGTTCGCTACGTCGACTACCTGATCTGCGGCGTCCTGGTACAAACCATCGCCTTCGGCTCGCAAACCACCGCTGTGGCCCTTGCCGAGGACCTCCACCGCGGTCTCATCGAACGCTTCCGCTCTCTCGCCATGGCCCGATCCGCCCTGCTCGCAGGTCGCGCCCTCGCCGACGCGTGCCGTTACCTGTTCGTCATCGTGGTAATGATCGGGGTCGGGTTCGGAGTTGGCTTCCGTCTCCACACGAACCCGGTCGCGCTCGTCGCAGCGGGCGCGCTGGTGCTGCTGTTCGGGCTGGCCATGTCGTGGGTCATGGCCCTCCTGGCCCTGACGAGCAAGAGCGCGGAGGCGGCCACCGCGGCGTCGTTCCCGCTGCTCGCCCTGCTCGTCTTTCCCTCCAACGTGTTCGTGGCCACGAGGTACATGCCTGCCCCGGTGCGGGAGTACGCCGCTGACCAGCCCGTCTCGGCGACCGCCAACGCGGTGCGGTCGCTGCTGATCGGCGGCCCGACGACCACGCACGTACTGGTCGCCATCGCCTGGTCCATCGGACTCATGGCCGTCTTCGCGCCGCTCGCAGTCCACCGCTATCGGCGAACCGGCTAACGTCTAACTCGTGACCACAGATCGCTATGTGCCCACGCCCGCTGACCGGTTCTCGTTCGGGATCTGGACCGTGGGCTGGCAGGGCGTGGACGTCTTCGGCACGGCGGTCCGGCCGCCGATGCCCGCCGAGCGGGCCGTGCGCAAGCTGGCCGAGCTGGGCGCGTACGGGGTGAACTTCCACGACAACGACGTGTTCGGGTTCGACGACACCGAGGAGGAGCGGGCGGACAGGATCGCGGCGTTCCGCAAGGCCCTTGACGAGACCGGGCTGGTCGTGACCACCGCCACGACGAACCTGTTCTCGCACCCCATCTTCAAGGAGGGCGGGTTCACCGCCAACGACCGTGATGTCCGCCGGTTCGCGCTGGCCAAGGTGATGCGCAACCTCGACCTGGCTGCCGAGCTGGGCGCGCGGGTATACGTCTGCTGGGGCGGGCGCGACGGCGCGGAGTCGGGCGCGGCCAAGGACATCCGGGCCGCGCTGGACCGGCTCAAGGAGGCGTTCGACGTCCTCTGCTCGTACGTGCTGGACCAGGGGTACGAGCTGCGCTTCGCGATCGAGCCGAAGCCGAACGAGCCTCGCGGCGACATCCTGCTGCCGACCGCCGGGCACGCGCTGGCGTTCATCAACGAGCTGGAGCACCCCGAGCTGGTCGGCCTCAACCCCGAGGTCGGGCACGAGGAGATGTCGGGGCTCAACTACGCGCATGCGATCACGCAGGCGCTGTGGCACGGCAAGCTGTTCCACATCGACCTGAACGGGCAGCACGGCCCGCGCTACGACCAGGACCTGCGGTTCGGGGCCGGCAACGCGCGGGGCGCGTTCTGGGTGGTGGACGCGCTCCAGGCGGGCGGGTACGACGGGCCGGTGCACTTCGACTACAAGCCGCCGCGCACCGAGGACGACGACGGGGTATGGGCGTCGGCCGCGGCGTGCATGCGCAACTACCTGATCCTGCGGGAGAAGGTGGCGGCGTTCCGCGCCGACCCGGAGGTGGCCGAGGCGCTGGCCGCGGCGCGAGTGCCCGACCTGTCGCTGCCGACCCTCGGCGACGGCGAGAGCTGGCGCGACGTCCGCGGCTTCACCCCCGATATCGCCGCGCTGGCCGAGCGGGGCATGGCGTTCGAGCGCCTGGACCAGCTCGCGCTCGAGCACCTCTACGGTGTCCGATGACGATCGCAAGGCCGAAAAGGTAGCCGGGACCGCCGGGTCACGCTGGCCGAGATCGCGGCCGCGGCTGGCGTCTTCTGGCGGGGTCAGGAGCCTGTAGCCTGCTCCACGAACCAGGCGGCCTGGGCCAGCGCGCTGTCTGCGGCGGCGAGCAGGCCGGCCTGCAGTGCGAAGTTGTGCCACATGCGGGGCCACCGGGTGTAGGTGACGTCGACCCCGGCGGCGGAGGCCCGGGCGGCCAGGCCCTCGGCGTCGGGGGCAAGCAGGTCGT
>DASYXX010000362.1:0-15868 GCA_035934395.1 Streptosporangiaceae bacterium | reverse complement strand
GCGGCTCGGCCACCCGGACGACGGGCAGCGGCTGTGGTGCTCGCTGACGCCCGCCCTTCAGGCCCCCGCCGCGCCACCCCCAACGGCCGCCGCAGGGCCGCTCGCCCCCACCTACCCGCCGCCCGCGTCCGCTCCCCCGGCTGCGGATCCCGCCCCGCCCGCCGTCCACCGCCCGGCAGAGGCTGTTTTTCCACCCGCGGTCCACCGCCCGGCAGAGGCTTCCCCGCCCGCGGCCGCCCAGCGGCCGGCGCCGCCGCAGCAGCCCCCCTACTACCCCGACGCCCGCCAGGCGCCCCGCGTCCCCGGGGCGGGCCAGGCTCCCGGCGGCTACGTCCCCGGGGCCGCCGGCCCGGGTCAGCTGCCGCCAGCAGGACCCGGCGGCAGCTCGATCATGCGCCAGCCCAGCGCGATCATGCGGCTGCCCACCCGGGTGCTCCGGATCGGGCGCGCCGCCGACAACGAGGTTGTCGTCTCTGACCTGAGCGTCTCCAGGTACCACGCCGAGCTGCGCCGGTCGGCCCGCGGTTACGAGATCGTCGACCTGGACAGCCACAACGGCGTCTACGTCAACGGCCAGCGGGTCACCGCCGCGCCGGTGACCGAGGCGGACATCATCGGCATCGGGCCGGCCACGTTCCACATGGTCGGCCAGGAGCTGGTGCAGTACGTCGACACCGGCGATGTCTGCCTGAGCGTGCAGAACCTGACCGTCCAGCTCTCCAGCGGCAAGGTGCTCCTGGACCACGTGACGTTCCCGCTGGGCGAGCGGTGCCTGCTCGGCGTCATCGGTCCCAGCGGCGCCGGCAAGTCGACGCTGCTCGGCGCGCTCACCGGCATGAGGCCGGCGGGGCAGGGCAACGTCTTCTACGACAACCGGGATCTCTACAAGAACTACGCCGAGCTGCGGCACCGGATCGGGCTGGTGCCCCAGGCGGACATCATGCACACCCAGCTGACCGCCCGGACCGCCCTGCGGTACGCCGCCGAGCTGCGGTTCCCGCGCGACACCAGCTCCCGGGAGCGGAACCAGAGGGTCGACGAGGTCATCGGGGAGCTCGGGCTGACCCCGCACGCCAACACCCGGGCCGAGGCCCTGTCCGGGGGCCAGCGCAAGCGGGTCAGCGTCGCGCTCGAGCTGCTCACCAAGCCCTCGCTGCTGTTCCTGGACGAGCCGACCTCCGGCCTGGACCCGGGGCTGGACAAGTCCGTGATGGAGATGATGTCCGGGCTGGCCCACGACGGCCGCACGGTGATCGTGGTCACGCACAGCGTCGCCAACCTGGACCTGTGCGACCGCCTGCTGGTCCTGGTGCCCGGCGGCAAGATCGCGTACTTCGGCCCGCCGCGCGACGGGCTGAAGTACTTCGGCAAACCGGGCTGGGCCGAGGTGTTCCAGGCGTTCGAGGCCGAGCGGGACCGGGACTGGGCCGGGGAGTTCCGGCGGTCCTCGCTGTGCGCGCAGTACGTGACCGGCGAGATGGCCGCGGTCGCCCCGGCGAACGTGCGGAGGCCGACAGGTCCGGCGCCCCGGTCGCGGAACCGCCTGAGCCAGCTCTCCACCCTGACCCGGCGCTACCTGTCCGTCATCGCGTCCGACCGCATGTACCTGGGGATCCTGGCCGGGGTCCCGATCATCCTGGCCGCCATCGTCCGGCTGCTGGGGGGCAAGCAGGGGCTGACGGCGGACGTCCCCGGCACGAATACCAGCGCGACGGCCGTGCTCCTGATCCTGGCCATCGGCGGCTGCTTCACCGGGGCGTTCAACGCGATCAGGGAGATCGTCAAGGAACGGGAGATCTACGCCAGGGAACGCGCGGCCGGGCTGTCCTCCACCGCGTATCTCTGGTCCAAGCTGATAGTCCTGGGCACGCTGAGCGCCCTGCAGGCCGCGCTGATGACCGTGATCGGGGTGGCCGGCCAGCGAATGCCGGCCCGCGGCGTGGTCATTCCCTCGCCGCTGCTCGAGCTGTGCGTGGAGATGGCGCTGCTCGCGATCGCCTCGATGACCGTCGGCCTGCTGATCTCGTCGGCCGTCAACACGGCCGAGAAGGGCCTGCCGCTGCTGCTGGTGTCCGTTATCATCCAGGTTGTCTGCACCGGCGGGGTGATCTCCCTGGTCGGGAAAGTCGGGCTGGAGCAGATCGCCTGGATATCGCCGTCCCGCTGGGGGTTTGCCGGGATCGCGGCCACGACCAACCTGAATGTGATCGCGCCCACCCAGCCAGGGACCCCGCCGGATCCGCTCTGGACGCCGACCGCGCATCACTGGCTGATGGACATGGGCCTGCTGGTCGTGCTCGCGGCGGTGTACTCGTTCATTACCTGGCGGCGGCTGGTCGGAAAGAGCCCGGGCAAGCGCTGACCGGGCCGGTTAACCCAACCCATTTCCATAACGGCACGTGGCCATTGCGAGCCTCGATGCTATCGCTGGTCACCGGGAATGGCTAAGGCCCCCCGCCGGGCAGGTCGAACGGCCGCAGGTAACGGTCGGGCCGGAAAGCCACGAACGCCGGCGGCGTCGCCACGATCTGGAAGATGTTATCGGCCGGGCCGAGGCCCGCGGCCGCGGCGTTGAGGCTGCCGGGCTCGAGCGCCTCGTCGTCCCAGCGTCCCGTGGCCAGGCGCCCCAGCAGCGTCTGCACCGCGGTGATCGTCTCGGCCGGGGTGAACGCGCAGTGCCCGGCCCGGCTGACGAAAACCTGGCGCAGCAGCCGCGAGTCGCCGGCCCGCCGCACGACGCTCGCGTACGCCTGCTCGTTCTCCGGGATCACCAGGCCGTCGCCGGTGGTGTGCATGGTCAGCACCGGCACCGAGATCTGCCCGTTGAAGCTGATGTTCTGCGCCAGGTACGCCACGGCCGACGGGTCGGCGCTCACCCGGGGCGCGTTCTCGAGCGTGGCCAGGTCGCCGCGCAGGCTGAGGCCCGCGGCCCGGTACAGCGCGACGACCTCGCTCCGGTCGGCCGACCGGGCGAGCTGACGGTAGTAGTCCACCCCGGTGTTCCAGGACGGGTTGCCGCCGGCCCGCGCCTCGAGCTCGGCCCGCAGCGCGAAGCCGAACGCGAAGTCCACCCGGGTTTCCCAGAGGAACTGGTTGTTCTCCTGCGCGGCGAAGTCGTCGGCGGCGGGCTCGGGGGACAGCGGGGTGAACCAGCCGGGCGCGTCGCCGAGCGCGGCGGCGAGGGCCAGCCGGGCTCGGCCCTGCGCGGTCTGCTGCGCCGTCGCCGCCGCCTGCTCGGCCTGGATCAGGTTCGCGACCGGGGCGGTGATGTTCACTATCTGCGCCGACGGGTCGATGAGCTGCTGGAACGCGAACATGCCGTCGAGCCCGGCGTTCCAGGTGGCGACGCCGCCCGCCAGCACCCCGCACATCGGCAGCGCCGCGCTGAACCGGCCGGGGTAGTCCTGGATCAGGCCCGCGGTGATGATCCCGCCGAGCGAATGGCCCCACGCGATCGTCTGCGTCGGCGTGCCCACCTGCTCGTCGAAGACGTCAAGGGTACTGATCTGGTCGGGCAGTGCCTGCTGGATGGCCCACCCGGTGGTCGCGTAGGACGAGCCGGCCAGCGCGAAGCCGTGGCTGAGCAGCCAGTCGCCGGTCACCGGATCGCCGACGTCGACGGCCGGGTTTTTCGAGCCGGGAGCGACGTACCCGTGGCTGTAGAGGAACAGGGAGCAGTTCCAGTTCGCGGGAACCTGGATCTCGTAGGTCGCCCCGTCGCCGAGCGTCCCGTTCAGCGTTCGCGCCGTCGTGGCGCACGCGCCCGGCTGGTCCGCGGCGAGCACCGGCGCGGCCGACGGGCCGAGTCCTGAGGCCAGAACCGCCACAGATGCCGCCACGACGGCCAAACCGCTGATCCTCGGCATGATCACGCTCCATCGCGCAATGGCACCCGATGATGCCTTTGCAGGACTCTAGACGGTTACAAACCTTCTGCACCAGGCCTCACGGCGGACGGCGCGCGGCAACGCGAGGCCGTTTCGCCCGGATTGCGTAGATTCCTGGATGGCGCGAGGTCCAGACGAAGGGGGTCGATGGGCCAGCGACCACCAAAGAGTGTGGTCAACGGCTCATCGACCCCATAACGCCTCGGCCCCGGGCGCGCCTGAGCGTCAGTTCCTGATGTAGATCGGGGTGCCGGGACCGGTGTAGTGCGGCGGATCGGGAATCTTGATCAGCGTGTGGAAGAAGTTCGCGATGTCGAACGGGATCCGGACGCAGCCGTGCGAGGCCGGGTAGAAGGGCACGCTGGAGTCGAGCTCACCGTGAATCGCGAAGTCCTCGCGGATGAACCAGACCGAGTTGTACATCTGGCCGAGCGGCACCTGGATCCAGCCGTTGGTGTAGCCGAGAGCGCGGTAGTTGCCGGTCGGGGTGATGGCGTAGCCGCAGGAGTTGCCGTTGCAGAAGTAGTATCGGCCGCCGGTGGAGACATGGCTGATCAGCTCGACCTTGTTGCGGTTGTAGAGGACCAGCGTCTCGTTCCCCATATTCACCTCGACGCGCATGCTGCCGCCCCCGGGGACGAGGACCTTCGGCGCGCGGGGGTGTACCAGCCTGCGTTCGACGGCGATGGACACCACGTCCTGGTTCGCTGAGTTGATGGGGAACCCCTGGACCTCCTTGAACGCCCATACAGCCTCGAGCGTGTCGAGGCCGAACTGGCCGTCGATCTTGCCGGGGTAGTACTTCAGGGCGGCCAGCCGCGCCTGCATGTTCCGCACCGCGGTGCCGTGCATCCCCAGCGCCAGGACCTGGCCCGGGGGCACGTACGCCGCTGCGGCCGCGCGCGCTGCCGCCGCCGCGCGCGTCCGGGCCGCCGGGCTGGCCGACGCCACCCCGGCCTGGGCCAGCAACGCCCCGCCCATGATCAGAACCCCCAGGCCCAACAGCCACCGCCGAACCGCTCGTCTCATGCCCGCTCCCCTTTACCTGTCCGCCGACCCGCAGATTGGGGTACTTAGCGCCGCTCGTCCCCGTGAAGAACGATGTCGCTTTGTAGACGGTTTACCCAGGCTCCCGGTTGAGTGGCACGCCAGCCTGCATTATTTCGGCCGCCATTTCCGGCGTCCTGGGACCGAACCGGAGGCTACCGTTCACCGAGGGTGAGCTCACGCTCATTCTGCGTGACGGCTGCGGCGTGTTGCGGGCCCTTACCGGCCACCGGGTGAACTACCAGGTACCACGGGTCGTTCTGACGATGACAGCATGTGACGCGGGACGTCGGCGGCCGGTGCCAAGGAAGAGCCGGAGGGGCGCGGCGCCGCCTGGACTGAGGAGCGAGGGACGAGCGACGAGGGAAGGCGGTGCCTGACGAGCGCCCCGCAGGCGACCGGGAACACTGAGAGGTGCGCGTGGCGATGAAGAAGACCCTGCTCGTCGTCGGGATGCTGATCACCGTTGCGGGGATCGTGTTCACGCTGCAAGGTCTCGACCTGCTCGGCGGCAGCGTGATGTCCGGCGTCACGTTCTGGGCGGTCGTCGGGCCGCTGATCGCGCTCGCCGGGATCGGCCTGGCCGCGGCCGGCCTGCTGTACCGCCGCCGCCCGGCCTCGTAGCCGCGACGCCAGGCGGCCGCGCTCAGGCCAGCAGGTCCACGGCCAGGCCGCGGCCGTGCGCGGTCGCCGCCTGGTAGGCGATCCAGGCGGCCGCGAGATCCTGCCAGGGCAGGCCTACAGGCACGTACACGGTCAGCTCGGCGGAGCCGCTCCGGCCGGGATGCCGGCCGGCCAGCACGTCACCGAGCGTGGCCGGGCGCACGTCGCGCAGGTCCGCCGGGGCCAGGGCACCGGCGCTGCGGGCCAGGTCCTCCTGGTCCACGACAACGGTCGCCGCCCGGAGCACATCGGGGTCAAGCTCCGCCTTGCCCGGTTCGTCCACGCCGAGGCTGGTCACGTGCTGGCCGGGGCGCAGGTCGGCCAGGCGCAGCAGCGGCGCCCGGCTCCAGGTGGCGAGCAGGACGATCTCTGATGCGGCCGCCACCTCGCGGGCGCTGCTCACGACCTGCGCCGCCGGGCCGCCGGGCCCGCCGTGGCGCTCGGCGAACCGCCGCGCCCGGGCCGGGACCAGGTCGGTCACCGTCAGCCGCATGATCGTGCGGAGCCTGGACAGTCCCGCCAGGACCAGGGCGGCCTGCGCGCCCGCGCCCACGACGCCGAGCGTCGCGGCGGCGGGCGCGGCCAGCACGTCGGTGGCCAGGGCCGCGGCCAGGCCGGTGCGCCACGCGGTCAGGCTGGCCGAGTCGAGCACGGCCAGCAGGGCGCCGTCGTCGAGGCTGTGCAGGCACACGACGCCGCGCAGCGCGGGCTCCGCCGCGGGGAACTTGGCGTTGATCTTCACCGTGTAGGCCGGGATCGCGGGCAGCAGGCCTGGCAGCAAGGCGGTCGCGCTGCCCGCGCCGGGCAGGTCGGCGCTTACCCGCAGGCCCGGGGCCGGGGCCTGCGCCTGGGCGAGGAACCCGGAGCGCAGCGCGCGGAGCATCTCGTCGGTGTCGAGGAGCCCCGCGACGTCGGAGCCGGTGAGGATCAGTGTCACGGACCGATGATGGCCGGCCCGGGCGGGAGGGCGGGCAGGGGCGGGAGGGCGGGCAGGGGCGGGAGGGCGGGCAGAGGAAAGGTGTTTCTACTCGGCGGCCGGGTATCAAGGGCGCGTGTTATGTACGCGCCCGGATGCATGCTGACCAGGCAGAACGGGGGCTTTCTGTGGCTAGAGCCAGCCAGGTCCGGCAGGCTGCGGGGGGAGCTGCGGGGCGAGCGCCGGCGCGTCGCGGGGTGGTCCGGTGCCCGCCCGGCGCGTTAGCGCGCAGCAGGCCCGCAGGACGCCGCGGAAGCGAGCCGGGGCAGACCGTGCCTGCGGCGACGCTTACGAGGTGCTGGACCGGCTCGCGGATCAGCTGGGGCTGCGCATCCGGTACTCGGGGAACGGGAAGGCTGATCTCGTCCGGCCGGACGGGGCCAGGGCCACCACGTGGCGCGAGGACTACCCGTACGACATGCGGCTGCGCCGTAAGCCGTACGAGAGCGTCAAGCGCTCGCTCCAGATCGAGCTGCTGAAGCTGCAGCGCTCGGTCAAGGAGATGGGCAGCAGGCTGGTCATCTTGTTCGAGGGGCGCGACGCGGCCGGCAAGGGCGGCACGATCAAGCGCTTCACGGAGAACCTGAACCCGCGCGGCGCGCACGTGGTGGCCCTGGACAGGCCGACCGAACGCGAGCGGACCGAGTGGTACCTGCAGCGGTACATCACGCACCTGCCGACGGCCGGCGAGATCGTCATGTTCGACCGGTCCTGGTACAACCGGGCCGGGGTCGAGCGGGTCATGGGTTTCGCCGAGCCCGATGAGGTCAACGAGTTCCTGCGCGAGGCCCCGGAGTTCGAGCGGATGCTGGCCAGGGACGGGATCACGCTGGTCAAGTTCTGGTTCTCGGTGTCGCGGACCGAGCAGCTGCGCAGGTTCGTGCGCCGCCAGGTCAACCCGGTCAAGCAGTGGAAGCTCAGCCCTGTCGATCTGGCCTCGCTGGACAAGTGGGACGAGTACACCGAGGCCAAGGAGGCCATGTTCTTCTACACCGACCTGGCCGACGCCCCCTGGACCGTGGTGAAGAGCAACGACAAGAAACGGGGCAGGCTCGAGGCGATGCGTTACGTCCTGTCCCAGGTCCCCTACTCCGGCCGGGACGAGAACGTCGTCGGCCGCCCGGACCCGCTGATCATCGGCCCGGCGCCGCTGCTGCACGAGAAGGGCGAGCGCGGCGCCTGACCGGCACGGACAACTACGGGCCGCCCGCTTGCCCGTCCGGCTCGCCCGCAGTTACGGACCGTTAACGCCCCTGCTCGTCCTTCGCCGCCATGCCGTCCCGGAGCTTGCTGACCGCGTCCAGCACGACATCGATGGCGACCTCGGGAGTCCGGGCACGTCCCGCATGGGCCAGCGCAGTGGCCAGCGCCCGCGCGAACTCGACCGCCTCCGCGGGCGGATGCGCCAGCCGGGCTTGCGCCTGCGGGCCGAGCAGCCAGCCGGCCGAATGAGTGGCCTGCCGCGCCCGGGCGAGCTGGCTGGTGACCTCGGCGTCAGTGATCTCCGACGGCTCACGGATCCGGCCTGCCCGGTCCATGTCCACATACAGGCCGCGCCGCTTGAGCCGGTCGGCCTCATCCGCGGGCATATTCAGGGAGCACAGGATCTGCGTCGCTCGCGCGGCGGGCATGGCCGCGAGCTTGGGCGCGAAACCGGGCGCATCGAACGTCACGACGGCGATCAGCAGCCCGCCGACCTGCTTCAGCTGGTGCCATTCGAGCAGCCGGCCCACGGGCGCGCGCGTCCTCAGCCTCTTGGGCATCACCGCCAGCGCGCAAAGGCAGGCCGCCTTGCCGCATTCTTCGACCGCGAGCGCCGCGAGGGAGTACGACCGCGCCGCGCAGCCCGACCGGGCTAGCAGCTCAGCGTCGTGCAGCAGCCCGTTCGCGTTGCGCGCCGCCGCGACGGCGCATGCGGACAGCTCGGTTCTCCTGGCCGCCTTGACCGCTCGAAGATCCACACTGCCAGCCTAGACAGGGCCGATCCCAGCCGTCCACGGCCCCAGCGGCTCAGTCAACGTGTCAGCAGATGCTGACGCCCGCCCGGTCAGGGAGCGCTGGCGCCGCGGAGCGGGAGGCCCGCCGCGCGGTACACGTCGTCGATCTGCCGCATGTTCGCCACCGCGTCCTCGGGCGTCGTGATCACCGGCTCGCCGCGCAGGACCGCGGCCGCGAACGCCCGCAGCTGGTAGGTGTACGTGGCCTCGCCGCGGACGCGCTCGCGCCGCGTCTTTCCGCCGGCCCGGACGGTGAGGAGATTGAAGGCCTGCGGGGAGAGGTAGTTGAAGGCGCGCATCTCGCCGCGCTCGCCGACGGCCCTCGCCCCGAGCCTGAGCAGCTGGCCGGACCAGAGGGAGGTGCTGATCCGGCCGGTGGCCCCGCCCGGGAACCGGAAGTCGGCGACCATGGCCCGGTCGACGGCCGGGCCGTGCAGCTTGGCCCGCGCGGACACGACGGCCGGCTCGTCCTGGCCCAGCAGCCGGATGCAGTTGATCGGGTAGCAGCCCGCGTCCATGGTGGCCCCGCCCGCCAGGTCGAACTGATAGCGGATGTCGGAGAACCTCGGCAGCGGGAAGCACAGGGCCGCCTCGACATGCCGGAGCCGGCCGAGCTCCCCGGCCACGACGTCGAGCATGCGCCGGGCCAGCGGGTGGTAGCGGTAGTGGAAGGCCTCCATCACCAC
Source organism: Streptosporangiaceae bacterium (assembly GCA_035934395.1). Lineage (GTDB taxonomy): Bacteria > Actinomycetota > Actinomycetes > Streptosporangiales > Streptosporangiaceae > JASHPR01. The sequence goes on along the minus strand of DASYXX010000362.1, from coordinate 6,612 downwards.
CAGGCCCGACGAGCTCGCGGCGTCGGCCACCTCGATCGCCTCGGCCTCGTTCGAGGTGAACGGCTTCTCGCAGAGCACGTGCTTGCCCGCGGCGATGGCCCGCAACGTCCACGGCGCGTGCAGCGAGTTCGGCAGCGGGTTGTAGATCGCGTCGATGTCCGGGTCGGCGATCAGCGCCGCGTAGGAGTCGTGCACGACCGGGATGCCGTGCCGGTCGGCAAACTGGCGGGCCCGCGCCGCGTCCCGCGCCGCCACCGCGGTCACGACCACCTCGGGCACCTCGCGGGCCGGCTTGATCAGCGCGGCCGGGGTGATCCGGGCAGCGCCGAGCGTGCCCACGCGCAGACGATCCACGGTCCCGTCCCTTCTGCTCGCGGAGCTTGCTCCGCGGCGGGGGTTGAAGGGGGTCGTCCCCTAGGGCAAATACAGTTGCGGCGCCGTGCGGGCCGACAGTACTACGCGGCGGGCCAGCTCAGCGATCGGCATCGCCCCTCGCACGCGGGACGACATCCCCCTGCTGCCCGCCCGCAGTTACGGGCCTTGACGGACATGCGGTCTTCTGGTGGACAGCGCCCGCGCGCTGCTGTCATCAAGCCAGGAACCTCACCTCGGCCGGGCGCTCAGGCCGGGCGCCTGCGATACTGCAGTTCGCGTGGAGCAGGCGAGTCCTGCGCATCCTTCACCGCCATGTCTTCCCGGAGTCTTCTGACCGCGTTCAGCAGGACATCGACGGCGGCCTCGGGAGTCCGGGCATGTCCCGCCTTCGTCAGAACGCTGACCAGCGCCCGCGCGAGTTCTACCTTCTCGGCGGGCGGATGCGCCAGGCGGGCTTGCGCCTGCGGGCGGAGCAGCCAGCCGACCGAATGAGCGGCCTGTCGCGCCCGCGCGATCTGGCTGGTGACCTCAGTGGTCCGCGGCCTTGCAGCCCGCCTCCGCAGAGGAGGCCGACGCCGGACCTGGCCTCCCGGCAGACCTGGCGGAAGCGAGTCGCGGCCTTCCGGTTTAGCGTCTTCTGGAGCAGGTATGCAGCTGACATGGTGCGGAAACTGGCCGCGGGGAGGTCAGCGCACGGCACTGTCGCGAAAGCCGCACCGACAAGCCCAGGACCTGCCGGGCGCCGCAACGGCCGCCGCTAGCGCGTGCATCGTCGGTCTGGCCCGGCTCGCCTGACCTGCGACATGGACAACGGGGGGCGATCAGATGACAATGACTGACCAGCGGAAAGGCGCGGTGATCGTCACCGGCGCCAGCCGGGGCATCGGCGCCGCGATCGCCGAGAAGCTGGCCGGCGACGGCTACGGGGTGATCGTCAACTACGCGGCAGACGCGGACGGGGCCGAGTCGGTGGTGTCCGCCATCCGGGCGAAGGGCGGCCGGGCCGAGGCCGTGCGCGCCGATGTCGCCTCCGATGATGACGTGACGGCGATGTTCGGCCGGGCGCAGCAGCAGATGGGGCCGCTGACCGCGCTGGTCAACAACGCCGGAACCTTCGGCGAGGTGAGGCGCGTCGACGAGCGGGAGGCCGATGAGCTGACCCGGCTGATGCAGGTCAATGTCGTGGGGCCGATGCTGTGCGCCAAGCACGCCGTCCAGGCGATGTCGACCGCCCACGGCGGCCACGGCGGATGCATCGTCAACATCGCCTCGATTGCCGCCCAGGCCCCCGCCTGGGCGATGGGAGCCGTCCCGTACGAGGCGACCAAGGGCGCCCTGGTGACCTTCGCCCGCGGCCTGTCCAACGAGGTCGCCGCCGAGGGAATCCGGGTCAACAGCGTTTCACCCGGCATCATCGACACGGAGATGGCATATCCGGTGGCACAGGAGGCGGCCGAGCACAGCCCGCTGGGCCGGATAGGCCGGCCCGACGAGATCGCGGACGCCGTATCGTGGCTGGTCTCGCCGGAGGCATCGTTTGTGACCGGCAGCGATATCGCCGTCTCGGGCGGGCTCTGAGCGACCGACGGCAGCGATAACCCGGACGGGCCCGACCGCGGCGCGCCAGGTGCCTGCGGGGGAGAGGTAGCTGAGGGCGCGCATCTGGCCGTGCCTACGAAGGTGACGAGGAGGGCCAGCTCAGGGCCAGGCGGGTGTGTCGCCGGTCCAGGATGACCTGGCCGGGGAGGGCCTCCTCGGGAGTGCCCTGGGGGTAGGCGCTCAGGCGCAGGCCCGATGCCCCGGGTCGGCCCCGCTCGTCCCAGGCCAGCACCCGGGCGGCCAGGTGCCCGGCCAGCCCGGCGCCGCGAGGACCGAATCCTCGCACCGCGACCTCGAACTCCCCGTACCCGCGCCCGGGGCGCGGCCGCACCGGGAGCAGCGCGGCGACGCCGGGGCCGCCCGGGCCGGTAAGCGTCCCGGAATCGGCCATGGCACCGAACGGGAGCAGCGGCAGCTGCGACCCCCGCAGCGGACCGCTGCCCGTGACCGTCAGGCGGACCAGGTCGGGCTCGGTGACCATGAGCCAGAGGTCCGCCTCGCCAAGCTCGCCCAGGCCCGTCACCTGGACGCCGGCCGGCACGTCGGTCGTCGGGCCGTTCAGCGCGCCGTACAGCGCGTCGGGATCCACCGGCCTGCCCTCGTCGGCCTGGACGTGCAGCCCGGGCTGAGGGCCGAGCGGCACGAACGACTCGGGCCCGGCGAACGCGCCGGCCATGCGGATGAAGCCGCACCGGCAGGCGGAGCGGCTGCGCCAGTGGCCGGCCTCCCGCTCCAGGGCCACGCAGAGCTGGATGCCCCGGACCGAGAGCGGGAGCACGATCCGCCCGCCCGGGCCGAGCTGCGCGAGCCAGTCCGGCGCGAGGTCCCAGGCGCCCGCGGTCACGATGATCCGGTCGAACGGCGCATGGTCGGGCGCGCCGAAGCCCCCGTCGCCGCAGATGACGAGCACCCGGGCGTACCCGGCCGCGACCAGCTTGGCCCGCGCCCTGGCGGCCAGGTCGGCGTCGATGTCCACGGTGACCACGGATCCGCGCTCGCCCACCAGGAACGCCATCAGCGCGGCGTTGTAGCCGGTCCCGGCGCCGATCTCGAGCACCCGGTTGCCGCGGGCGAGCCCGAGCTGCTCCAGCATGATCGCCATGATCGCGGGCTGCGAGGACGAGCTGACCGGCATGCCGTCGTCGCCCGTCTTGATCACGAATGCCTCGTCCTGGTAGACCTCGGTGGCCGCCATCTCGGGCAGGAACACGTGCCGGGGCACGGCCCGGAACGCGGCCTCGACGGCCCGGCTGGTCAGCCTGCCGCTGTCGCGCAGTTCGTCGACGAGCCTGGCCCGGGCGGCATCGGGATCGCCGCGGCGTTCTGACCCAGCCGGGACGCAAGGCTGACCGGGACCACGGCGGTCGCCGGAGTACCGGGGCTCACCGAGGCCACGGAACTCACCAGGGACGCCGGAGTCGCCGCGACCACGCGACTCGGCGGGACCGCCGGGGTCACCGCGACCGCCGGGCGAGCCAGGACCGCGAGCGGAACCGCCACGGGGCATGCCCGGACCGCGGCGGTCACCGGGACCTCGGGATCCGCCTGGCCCACCGCCGTCGCCGCGTGAGGTTGAGCCCGGAGGTCGTGCCATCCGCGACCACCTCCCCGGGCTTCACAATAGGCAGGTCGGCCGCGGCAGGCCATCATCCGGCGAACTCGGACCCCGGCCGCTGACCCGCGAGCGCCGGCCGCCCGCCTCGGCCTGCCGTGCTGGCGGATGCGCGCTGCCGCTAGCCCCTTCGCCGGGCCACCTCGTAGAGCGCGATCCCGGCGGCCACCCCCGCGTTCAGCGACTCGGCGACGCCGGGCATCGGGATCCGGGCCAGAACGTCGCACCGCTGAGCGACCAGCCGCGACAGCCCCCGGCCCTCGGAGCCCACGACCAGCACGAGCGGCCCGTCGGCGAGCTCGAGCCCGGCGACCGTCTCGGCGCCGCCCGCGGCGAGGCCGACCGCGAACAGCCCGGCCTCCTGATAGCCGACCAGCGCCGCGGCCAGGTTGCTGGCCTGGGCGACCGGCACCCGGGCCAGCGCGCCGGCGGACGCCTTCCACGACCCGGCGGTCACCCCGGCGGACCGCCGCACCGGGACCAGCACGCCGTGCCCGCCGAACGCGGCCACCGAGCGCGCCACCGCGCCGAGGTTCCTCGGGTCGGTCACCCCGTCCAGCGCGACGATCAGCGCGGGCTCCCCGGCCGCCTCGGCCGCCGCGACCAGGTCATCGGGGTGGGCGTACTCGTACGGCCTGACCCGCAGCGCGAGGCCCTGGTGCACCGCTCCCCCGGTGAGCCGGTCCAGCTCCGCCCGCCCGGCCTCGACCACGGGGATCCCGGCGTCGGTGGCCAGCATGACGGCCTCGCCGATCCGCTCGTCGGAATCCAGCCGGGGCCCGATGTGCAGAGCGGTGGCCGGCACGCTGGCGCGCAGCGATTCCAGCACCGCGTTCCTCCCGGCCACCACCTCGGGCGCGTTGCCCGCGCCCCTGGGCTTGGCACCTGACCGCCTGGCGTCTGCCGGTCCCGGTGACGCGCCGGTTGCGTTAGAGGAAACTGACGATGACCCGCCGCTGCTCGCCCGGCGCTGCGCCGGGTGGCCCGGACGCAGGTACGCCGGGGGCGTGGGGCCCTTGCCCTCGAGCCGCCGCTTGCCGTGGCCGCCGGTGCCCGCGCGCGGCTTGCCCGACTTGGTGCGCCCGCCCGGCCCGGGCCGCGACTGACCCCCGCCCCGGTCGGTCATGTGCTGCCCCCGCTCGCCGACGGGGCGCGCTTGAGGCACCGCCTTCCCTCCTCGCTCGTCGCTGGCGCTCCTCGCTCGTCAGTCCAGGCGGCGCCGCGCCCCGTCGGCTCGCTCACCGGCGCAGCTCCCACCTCGGGCCGCGCGGGGTGTCCTCGACGGCGATCCCGGCGGCGGCCAGCCCTTCCCTGATGGCGTCCGCCGCGGCGTAGTCCTTGCGCTCGCGCGCGGCCTGGCGCTGCCGCAGCGCGACGCCCACCAGCGCGTCGACCACGGGCCGCAGGCCCTCGTCGCCGCCGGAGCCGGACCACTGCTCGGCCAGCGGGTCGAGCCCGAGCACGGCCATCATCGCGCGGACGTCGGCCGCCTGCTTGGCCGCGCCGGCCACGTCCCCGGCGGCGAGCGCGGTGTTGCCCTCGGTCACGGCCTCGTGCACGACCGCGAGGGCCTGGGGCACGTTGAGGTCGTCGTCCATCGCGGCCGAGAACCGGGGGGGCAGCGCCGCGGCGCTCGCGGCGGGCAGGCTGGCGCCGACCGCCGGGTCCGCCTCGGCGGCCCGGGTCACGAAGCCCTCGATCCGCCGGTACGCGGCGACGGCCTCGGCCAGCGCGTCCTGCGAGTACTCCATCTCCGAGCGGTAGTGCGCCTGGCCCAGGTAGTACCGCAGCTCGGCCGGGCGAACCTCCTTGATCATCGCGTCGACGAGCAGCGAGTTGCCGAGCGACTTGCTCATCTTCTCGCCGGCCAGGCCGAGAATCCCGTTGTGCACCCAGTAGCGGGCGAAGCCGTCGCCCGCGGCGCGGGACTGCGCGATCTCGTTCTCGTGGTGCGGGAAGACCAGGTCCAGGCCGCCGCCGTGGATGTCGAACGTGCTGCCGAGGTACTTGGTGGCCATCGCGGAGCACTCGAGGTGCCAGCCGGGGCGGCCCGGCCCCCACGGCGTCTCCCATGCGGGCTCGCCCGGCTTGGCGGCCTTCCAGAGCGCGAAGTCACGCGGGTCGCGCTTGTTGCTCTCGTCGATGTCATCGGCGGCCCGCATGTGCTCCAGGCGCTGTCCGGACAGCTCGCCGTAGTGGTCGTAGGACAGGACATCGAAGTAGACGCCGCCGCCCGAGGCGTAGGCGTGACCGCCGTCGATCAGCCGCCGCATCAGCACGATCATCTCGGGCACGTGCCCGGTCGCCCGCGGCTCGACGTCCGGCGGCAGGCAGCCGAGCGCCTCGTACGCGCGGGTGAACGCGCGCTGGTTGCGCTCGGCCACCGCCCACCACGGGACACCCTCGGCGCTGGCCGTCCTGAGGATCTTGTCGTCGATGTCGGTCACGTTGCGGCAGAAGGTCACCTGGTACCCGCTGGCGGCCAGCCAGCGGACCAGGATGTCGAAGTCGACGCCGGACCTGACGTGCCCGATGTGCGGCGGCGCCTGAACGGTGGCCCCGCACAGGTACAGCGACGCCCGGCCCGGCGTTACCGGAGTGAACGTGCGCACTTCGCGCGCGGCCGTGTCGTGGAGGCGGAGCGTCATGCCGTCCAGGCTACCGGGACGACCGCCCGTCGCTGGGCGGGCATCGGCAGGCTCCGGCGCGCCGCACGGTAGGCGCCTCCTGCCCGGATCTCCCGCCTAGAGATCTTTAAATGGCGGAGCTTACCTCGTTGCGGCGGTGGCAGCCCGCGCGCCAGCTCCGCTCTGTGCCGGTTTGCACCTTTCGTGATAGCTTGCCGCGGCCACGCCTATGTGGTCGATGGGCCCTTGACCACACCCTATGGTGGTCGATGGCCCATCGACGACAATCGCTTCCGCACGGCGCGGGCGCACCGGCCGCCCGGCCCGGGCCCGCCCTCCCGCCAGGCACAAGGCCCGCCCCGGGGCCCTACGCCCAGACCGCCGCAGCCAGACCTGGCA
>DASYXX010000336.1:0-4982 GCA_035934395.1 Streptosporangiaceae bacterium | reverse complement strand
CGCGGCCCGGCCCGGCCCGGTGGCCGCGGTCGTCTCCCGCGGCGGCCGCCCCGACCTCGCCGGCGGCCACCTGCGCACGGTCCGCCAGCCGACCCTGCTCATCGTCGGCGAGCTCGACACGGTGGTCATCGGCCTCAACCGCGCGGCGATGCGGCAGCTTGGTGGCGAGGCCCGGCTGGAGATCGTCCCGGGCACCTCGCACCTGTTCGAGGAGCCGGGCACGCTGGAGCAGGTCGCCCGGCTGGCCCGGGACTGGTTCACCCGTCACCTGATGCCCGACGGAACCGGGTGATGGGGCGCCTTGCAGCCGGGCGCCGTTCCACGGGGCCGATTCCCTCACCACTGGACGGCTTGTTGCCACGGGGTCGATAGTGAAGGCGGGGTAACCCCCGTGGTTCGCTGGAGTGCGGCGGGAGGACATCGGATGGCCATGTCGGTGAACGGATCAGCGCCCGCCGAGGTCGGCGTCGTGGTGGTCGGTGCCGGGTTCTCCGGCCTGTACATGCTGTACCGGCTGCGCGAGCTGGGGTTCTCCGCCGTGGTCTTCGACGAGGCGGGCGACGTCGGCGGGACCTGGCACTGGAACCGCTATCCCGGTGCCCGCTGCGACGTTCCCACGACCGACTACGCCTATAGCTTCGACCCCGGTCTCGAGAGGCACTGGACCTGGTCGGAGAAGTACGCCACCCAGCCGGAGATCCTCGCCTACCTCCAGCACGTCGCCGACCGCTACGACCTGCGGCGGGACATCCGGTTCGGCACCCGGGTCACCGCCGCCGCCTGGGACGAGGCTGCCCGGCGGTGGCGGCTGCGCACCGACCACGGTGACGAGGTGACCTGCCAGTACTACGTCATGGCCGGCGGGTGCCTGTCGCTGCCGAAGACGCCCGATATCGAGGGCGTCGACCGCTACCGGGGCGAGGTCTACCTGACCGGCAGGTGGCCTCATGAGCGGGTGGACTTCAGCGGCAAGACGGTGGCCGTGGTGGGGACCGGCTCCTCGGGCATCCAGTGCATCCCGGTCATCGCGCGGGAAGCCGCCCGGCTGACCGTCTTCCAGCGGACGCCGAACTTCTCGGTGCCCGCGCATAACGGCGCCCCGTCAGCGGACCGCCTGGCCCAGCTGGCCGCCGATCGCGAGGGCTACCGCGAGGCTGCCCGCTGGTCCCGCGGCGGGATACCGATGGAGCTCACCGACGTGAGCGGCGTGACCGCGCCCGAGGATGTCCGCCACCAGCGATTCGAGGTCGCATGGCAGGCGGGCGAGCTGTTCGCGATCCTCGGGGTGTTCAACGACCAGGGCCTCAACCCGGTCTCGAACGAGCTCGTGGCCGAGATGATCCGGGAGAAAATACGCGCGATCGTCAACGACGCCGACACGGCCGAGGCGCTCTGCCCGAAGGACCATCCGTTCGGTACCAAGCGCCCGTGCCTGGATACCGGCTACTTCGAGACGTTCAACCTGCCCCACGTCCGGCTGGTCGACCTGCGCCGGACGCCCATCGTGGCGATCACGGAGGCTGGCATCGACACGACCGGCGAATCGTTCGAGGTCGACGCCATCGTGTTCGCCACCGGTTTCGACGCGATGACCGGCCCGCTGGTGTCGGTCTCCGCCACCGGGATGGACGGCGTGACCCTCAAGGACAAGTGGGAACGCGGGCCCGCCACCTACCTGGGCCTGATGACGGCCGGGTTCCCGAACTTCTTCATGATCACCGGCCCGCAGAGCCCGTCGGTGCTGTCGAACATGGTCGTGTCCATCGAGCAGCACATCGACTGGATCACCGACTGCCTGCGACGCCTGCGAGAGGACAAGATCGAGCGGATCGAGCCGACCCCGCTCGCCGAGGCGGGCTGGGTGCGGCACAACCAGGACTGCGCCGATATCACGCTCTACCCGCGGGCGAACTCCTGGTACATGGGCGCCAACGTGCCGGGGAAGCCGAGGGTGTTCCTGCCGTACATCGGCGGCGTGGACGGCTACCGCCGTGCGTGCCAGGAGGTGACCGAGAACGGCTTTGTCGGGTTCAGGCTCGACGGGCCGGCCGGGTCACGGTGCAACGACGGAGTGATCCGCCGGATCCAGCCGGACGTGGCGATGGTGCTGGATCTCATGGCCTCGCTCGAGCTGCCGCCGATGGAGACCATGAGCGTCGCCGACGCCAGGGCCTTCATCGAGGCCCTCGCCGCCGAACGGCCCCCAGGCCCGGAAGTCGGCGAGATCACGGACGGCGTCCTGCCCGGCCCGGCCGGCGACCTCGGGTACCGGCTCTACCGGCCGCCGTCGGCGGGCCCGCACCCGCTGATCGCCTACTTCCACGGCGGCGGCTGGGTCCTGGGGAGCCAGGACTCGGACGACCCGTTCTGCAGGGACCTGTGCGCGCGTACCGGGGCGGTGGTCGTGTCGGTGAACTACCGGCACGCGCCGGAGGACCGATTTCCCGCGGCGGCGGACGACGCGTTCGCCGCGGCGGGCTGGATAGCCGCCAACGCCGCCGCGCTCGGGGGCATCCCGGGACCGCTCACCGTGGCCGGGTGGAGCGCCGGCGGCAACCTGGCGGCCGTGGTGTGCCAGCTCGCGCGCGACGCCGGCGGCCCGGAGATCGCCGGCCAGCTGCTGCTCGCCCCGGTCACCGACGCCGACCTCGGCCGCACCTCCTACTCGGCCAACGGCGAGGGCTTCGTTCTGACCGCGGCCCTCATGCGCTGGTTCTGGGATCACTACGCCGACGAGCCGGACCGGGCACAGCCGAAGGCCTCTCCGCTGCGGGGCACGCTGGCCGGCCTGCCCCCGGCCGTGGTGGTGACGGCTGAGTTCGATCCGCTCCGCGACGAGGGCGAAGCGTACGCCGAGGCACTGGCCTCAGCTGGCGTCCCGGTGCGGCATATCCGGGCCCGTGGCCACATCCACACCTCCCTGACCATGGTCGACGCGGTGATCTCCGGGGCGCCGGTCCGGGCGGAGATGGCCGAGGCCCTGGGCCTCTTCTGGCCCGAACCGGTCCTGAGCTGACGTCGCGCCGCCGACTCCTCTGGCATCCTCTGCCCAGCGGCCCAACGTCTGGGACCTGACAGCCCGACCGGTAGAGACGCGGCGGCCGACGAGCGAGTCGATTGCTAGCATCACCGGTAACGTTCCAGAAGGGAATGTCAAGGGTGATGGCAGGCGAGCCGGACCTCAACGCGACGCAGGGCGCGCTGCTGGGATTCCTCTGCGACGAGCCGCTGACCGGCTGGGACCTGCTGGCCCGGGTACGCGCCGGGCTGTCGCGGTTCTGGAACGTGACCACCAGCCACGTGTACCGGGAGCTGCGCAACCTGGAAGACCGCGGCCTGATCCAGGCCGAGCCCGCCGGCGCCCGCGACAAGCGCCCCTTCGCCATCACCCCGGCCGGCCGGGCCGCGTTCCGCACCTGGATCAGCCAGCCCCCCGGACCGGAGCAGATCCGCTACCCCCTGCTGGTCCGGCTCTGGTTCGCCCGCCACCTCGACCCCGCGACGCTGGCCGGCTTCATCGCCGCCGAGCGTGTCGACCACGCCCAGCGCCTCGACCTCTACCAGGGCATCAGCGCGCCCGACCGCCATGCCGCCGCCGTCGTCGCGTTCGGCATCGCCTACGAGCGCGCGGTCCTCGGCTGGCTCGCCGAACTGGAATCCAGCCTGCACGACCCGGCAGCGTCACGACAGACCTAGCCCTCAGCGTTTCCCTGCCGATGTTCCCGCGCCACGGGCGGCTCGCGCTGCGTCGCGTTGAGATCCGGGTCGCCGCCACTCTTGACATTCCCTTCTGGAACGTTACCGTGATACTAGAGACATTCCCTTAGGGAGGGTGACGTGCACGCAACCGGCGATCCCGGCGATGTCATGGCCGCGCTCGGCCAGGCCGGGTACGCGATCATCCCCGATGCCATCCCCGCCGCGCACGCCGCGGCCGCCCGGGCCGATCTCGAGGCGATCCTCGACACCACCCCGCCCGGCCGCGACGAGTTCGAAGGACGCCGCACCCGCCGGGTCTACGCCCTGTTCGCCAAGACCCGCACGCTGGACACGCTGGCGCTACACCCGGTAGTCCTCGGCGTGCTCGACCAGATCCTGGGCCACTACGCGCTGAGCGCCCCCGCCGCGATCGCCATCGGCCCCGGCCAGGGTCATCAGCCCCTGCACCGTGACGACGCGATCTACCCCATCGCCCGCCCCCGCCCAGAACTGGTCGTCAACGTGATGTGGCCGCTGACCGAGTTCACCGAGGCGAACGGCGCGACCCGGCTGGTGCCCGGCAGCCACCGCTGGGAGGACGACAAGCTCCCGGCGCAGCCGCCGGTCCGGGTCGCCGAGATGACACCAGGCAGCGCGCTGATCTACACCGGCAGCGTCTGGCACGGCGGCGGCGCCAACACCACCGCCCACCTGCGGCTGGGCGTGGTCCTGCACTACGCGGCCGGCTGGCTGCGCCCGGTAGAAAACCACGTCCTCGCCGTGCCGCCGGCCACGATGGCAGCCCTGCCCACGCGACTGCAAGAACTCCTGGGTTACAACATCTGCCCGCCGTTCATCGGCTACGTCGACGGCCGCCACCCCCGCAAGCTGCTCACCCGGCCTGGCTGAGCCTCCATCCGCAGCCGCCGCCGAGTGGCCGGGCACCCGTACCGATGCGTTCGGGTTACTGATCGTTGCGCAGATCACCGTTGATCGGTACCTTCGGTGGCGCGCAGGCTGGTCAGCTTCCTGCTGTCGGTGTTCAGCACTTACCTCAGCATCGCGTTCGTCTTCGCCGTGCAGCTCAACGCCGCCATCGCACCGCGGATATGACTGCTCGACCGCTTCTGATCGAAGAACCTGGGCTCAGCGGGTGGGAAAGGGACCGGGCATGAGCAGCTACCAGACCTTCGACGGCATCACCTTGAGCTACCAGGCCGAGGGGGAGGGCCCGCCGGTGCTGTTGCTGCACGGGTTCGCCTCCGACACCCGCCACGAATGGC
>DASYXX010000274.1:0-5983 GCA_035934395.1 Streptosporangiaceae bacterium | reverse complement strand
GTTTCCGGACCGGCCGGGCTGGGCATCTCGCTGACAGCGGCTCCTTCACCGAGGCGCCGCGGGCATCGGGGCAAGTACGCAGCGCTGCGCAGGGAGGTGAGGAGGTCGAGCGTCGTGCTCCTGCCCGCCGCGCCCGCTAGCGTTGCGATCGCGCGGCACCGCCTGACCGATGAGCTGCTCGCCGTCGGCGTCTTCGACACGGCCATTTGCGACGCGGCCCTCGTGCTCAGCGAACTCCTCAGCAACGCGATACGTCATGCCCGGCCGCTGCACGGCGCATGGCTGCGCGTCGCCTGGAGCGTCGACGGAGAGTCGATCGAGGTCGCGGTCACCGACGGCGGCAGCCCGACCCGGCCCCGGCCCGCGCACGCCTCGCGGTCCTCCCTGGGCGGTCGCGGCATCAGCATCATCGAGCACCTGTCGAGCACCTGGGGGGTGCGAGCAGACGACGGCACGCTCACGGTGTGGGCGATCCTTCCGGCCCGCGCAAACCAGCCAGCGCAGCGCGCCCCCCGCCCCGTCGCCCACGTCAACTCTGCCTACCCACAGTGAGCGAGAGATAACACGAATGCGCCGCCACTATGCGTAGTCGGCCGCGGAACTGGTGATACTCCCCCCGGGGGCGTTCGCGCGGCGGCGCCGCGGGACTGCGGGGGGTAACGTGAGCCACACTCACGGCGCGGACAGCGAAGTCGGCAGGCTAAGAACGGTCCTGGTGCACCGTCCAGGCCTTGAGCTACGGAGGATCACGCCGCGCAGCGCCGGCCGGCTGTTGTTCGACGCGCTGCCCTGGGTTGGCCGCGCCCAGCAGGAGCACGACAGCCTGGCCCGCGTCCTGCGCGACCGCGGCGTCGAAGTCCTCTACGTCACCGAGCTCCTGCAGGACGCCCTCGAGTACCAGCCCGCCAGGGACGACGCGATCGCCTCGGTGCTGGCCAGCGCGGCGCTGGGCGATGAGCTCCGGGCTCAGGTCCACGCCCGTCTCGACGGCCTGGCCCCCGAAGCGCTCTCCCAGGTGCTGATCGCCGGCCTGACCCCCGATGAGCTGAGGATCGGCCGCGGCGTGGTCTTCGAGCTGCTCGACCGTTACGACTTCGTCGTCGAGCCGCTGCCGAACCTTATGTTCACCAGGGATTCCAGCGTATGGATCGGTGACCGGGTGGCGGTCACCAGCCTGGCCAGCGTGCAGCGGCGCCGGGAGGCCGAGCTGCTCGGAGTGATCTACGACTACCATCCCAGGTTCGCCGGGACCAAGCGTCTGTACGGCCCGCAGCTCGAGCACGTCGACGGGGGGGACGTGCTCCTGCTGGCGCCGGGCGTCATCGCCGCGGGCGTCGGCGAGCGGACCACATCGGCCGGCGTGGAGCGCCTGGCGCGCCAGGTCTTCGATGCCGGGCTGGCGCACACCGTGCTGGCCGTCCCGGTCGGGCGGCTCGGGGCGACCGCGCACCTGGACACGGTCTGCACCATGATCGACGTGGGCACCATGATCATGTATCCGAGGCTCGCCTTCACGCTGGTCGCGCACACCATCACGCCCCGCCGCGCCGGCATGCGCGTCTCCAGGCCGCAGCCGTTCCTCGAGGCGGCCGCGCAGGCGATGGGAATCGAGCGACTTAACGTCATCGAGACCGGCATGGACCCGCTGGCCGCTCCGCGGCGGCAGTGGGATGACGGCGGCAACGCGCTGGCGATCGACCGCGGCGTCGTCGTATGCCACGAGCGGAACGTCGAGACCAACGCCAGGCTTGAGGCGGCGGGCCTTCAGGTCATCACCGTGCCCGCCAGTGAGCTGGGCAGCCACCGCGGTGGTCCGCGGTGCATGGCGTGCCCGGTGACCAGGGACCCGGCCGCGTCACCCGATGCGGCCACCCCGGCGGGCGCGGCCGCGGGCATGCGCGGCCTGGGGGAGGCCATGACCCAGCCCTACCGATCGGCCCTGCGGCCGCTGGGGCAGCTGGCGTCGGTCGGCTAATACTTCTGGCTGCCCCGCCGACCAGACCAGCGGCCCACCCGGAACACGCCGACGACCACGAGCGCGAGCAGCGCGAAGACGAAGGCGTAGAAGAACACGTGGATGACCGTGAGCACCACCATGAGCGCGATGAACGCGATCACGAGGCCCAGAATGAGTCTGCCCATACATCAAAGGTACGGCCAGTTCGGCCCTGCATCCTAATGCTGACCGCCCTGTTCGAGGTCAGCTGGCCGCCGGCCCCGAGGCCAGCAGCCCGGCCAGGATGCGGAACGTGGGGCAAGGCCAGCGCCACATGCAGCTCCGGCACCGCTCGATCTGGCCGGGCGGATCGCTGGCGATCGCGTCGGCTTCCAGCGGCTGATGCAGGTCGGCCAGCCGCAGCCCCAACTCGGCGAAGCCCAGCAGCTCCTCCCGCGCCCGCGCGAGGAACGCCAGGTCCTCGGCGCTGAACCTCGCCGTCACCGGCACTACCCCGTCGCGGTTGATCAGCTGGGCGAAGTGGCGGCTGGTCTCGAGCCATGAGGCCGCGGTCTCGGCCCGCAGCCGCACCGACTCCAGGTACTGCCGCAGCACATCCGCCCGCCGGTCCAGGCCGAGTTCTGGAGGCGATGGCTCCGGCCAGGCCGCAGCAACCCCTCTGCCTCCACCCCGGCGAGGCTGACCTGGCTGAGAGTGCATTCGAGCGGCTCCGGCTCCGTGCAGCGGACTGTACTCGTCCAGCTTGACGCACAACCGCATGCCTCAGCAGCGAGTTGGCCATGTCAGCGAGCCGGAGGGCGCGGCGTCCGGAGGTGAGCGGGCGGCACAGCGGCTGGCTGCCATCTGGCCGGCGTGGACGCTAACCGGTAAGGTGCGGCACGTGGAGCTTAAGGTGTCGATTCGGTCTCAAGGTGGTCGCACCATCATGTCGGTGGGTGGCGAGATCGACCTCTATACCGCGCCGCGGCTGCACGGCGAACTGGTCACGGCGCTGGCTGGAGGCGGGCCGGAGCAGATCGTGGTGGACATGTCCGGCGTCGAGTTCTGCGACTCGACCGGGATGAACGTGCTGCTGGCCGCGCACAGGAGGGCGCGGGAGCAGGGCGGCGACCTGGAGCTGGCCGCGCCGCGCCCGGCGATAAAGAAGGTTCTGCAGGTGACGGGCCTGGAGTCGGTCTTCACCGTGGTTGACGACCCTGCGGCGGTTGTGAGCGAGCCGTAGGACGCGGCGTCTGGCCGCCTCGACGCCGACATAAGATCGCACCCATGCTGCCGCGTGGCGGCGATCTCGCCGTCATCATCCCCGCCAGGAACGAGGCCGACCGGATCGCCGCGACCGTGGAAGGAGCGGCGGGGCTGCCGGGGGTGGACATCGTCATGGTCGTCGACGACGGGTCAGCCGACGGCACGGCCGCCGAGGCGCAGGACGCGGGGGCAGCGGTGATGCGGCATCCCCGCAACCGGGGCAAGGCCGCGGCCATGGAGACCGGGGCCGAGGCCGTGCGGCTGCTCGAGGCCGGGCAGGAGCGCGCGACCCCTCGTCACCTGCTGTTCCTCGACGGTGATCTGGGCGAGACCGCGGCCATGGCCGGGCCGCTGGCCGAGCCGGTCCGGGTCGGCCGGGCGGACATGACGATCGCGGTTTTCAGCAACCGGGTGCGCCGCGGCGGGCACGGCTTCGTGGTGGCCCTGTCCGGCTCCGGGATCAAGCGCGCCACCGGATGGCGCCCTGCCCAGCCGCTGAACGGTCAGCGCTGCCTGACCCGCGCGGCCTACGAGGCGGCGACGCCGCTCGCCCCGGGCTGGGGCGCCGAGACCGGGCTCACCATCGACCTGCTCCGGCAGGGCATGCGCGTGGTGGAGGTCGAGGTACCGCTCGAGCATCGCGCCACAGGCCGCGACTGGCGTTCCCAGCTGCACCGCGCCCGGCAGTTCGCCGACGTAGCGCGGGCGCTGGCCAGCAGGCAGCCAGGCGCCCGGGGGCCCGGCTCCCGGGCTTACAGGTAGGGGCCGGAAGAGCGCTGCGCCTCCTGCGCATCCTCCTGCCCGGGTAGCTGCCCCGGCACCATCATCCCGGGCGGCAGCGCCCGCCGCATCTGCTCGAGCTGGGCCCGCGCCGCCATCTGCTGCGCGAACAGCGTGGTCTGGATGCCGTGGAACAAGCCTTCCAGCCAGCCGACCAGCTGCGCCTGCGCGACCCGGAGCTCGGCCTCGCTCGGCACATCATCCTCGGCGAACGGCAGCGAGAGCCGTTCAAGCTCCTCGACCAGCTCGGGTGCCAGCCCGTCCTCGAGTTCCTTGATCGAGCTCTTGTGGATCTCCTTGAGCCGCGCCCGGCTCTTCTCGTCCAGCGGCGCCGCCCGGACCTCCTCGAGCAGCTGCCTGATCATGCTGCCGACTCGCATCACCTTGGCGGGCTGCTCGACCATCTCGGTCACGGGGCGCTCGCCCGAGGTCTCCGCGGCATCGGTCTCCACGGCCACGCCATCAGGGCCGACCACGACCACCCTGGCGCGCTGTTCCGGATCGGGGTTCGTCTGGTCGTTCATAGGCCTAGTCTGTCCGAGGCGTCACGGCGGCCTCACCCGGGGCCGCCGCTACGTCCCTGGGGGCCGGGGGTGAGGCGGCGTACCTGGAGTTCCTGGCGGTGGACGGCTGGCTCTTCTGCGTGGAAAGCTCTAGTTTGCAGCCGGTCCGGACGTGGGTCCGCTCCTGGAACGGCCACGCGGACGACCTGCTCGTGTGCGGTGCGGTGATGGAACGTTAGGGGAACGACGGTGGCCAACGACGATCAGGACCGCGCGGGCCGGACCGATGAGGAGCGGTCCGGCGAAGAGCGCGCCGCACCGGAGTCGAGGCCTTCTATACCCGGCCAGCGTCCCGCCACGCAGCAGGCGGCAGGGGTCAACCGCCCGCCCTCAGCCGCAGCGTCCGATCCGCGAGGTGCACTAAGCCCGCCGAATCCCTACGGGCCTCCCGATGCGTCCGGCCCGCCGCAGAGCTACGGCCCGGGCCGTCTTGACCCGGCCGGGCGCTACGCCTCACCCGGTGAGTTCGGCGCCGATGACCCCTACCGTCGCTACGAAGCCGCCGGCCGCACGGCACCTGCGAGCGCGCCCCCCGCGGCGGGTACGCCCGGTCCGCCGGGCTCGGGTCCTCCACCCGGCCCGGCCGGCCCGCCCGGTGCCGGGGCTCCGCCGGGCACGACGGGAGTCCCGGGTTCGGCGGGCGCGGCAGCCCCGGCGGTGACAGGTCCGTCGGGCTGGCCGTCACCGGGCGGCTCACCCGGCCCGGCTGGCCCGGGGGGACTGTGGAATTCAGCGGGCACCTGGAATTCGGCCGCTGCGTCGGCCCCGGCCGCACCGTCCCGCGCGCCGGACTCATCGGCCGCGCCGGGTTCCCCCAGCGCGCCGGGCTCACCTGGCGCCACCGGGCCCGGCATCCAGGGCTCACCCGGCCCCCCGGGCCCTGGCACGCCGGGCTCGCCCGGCCCGGCAACGCCGGCTGGCCAGGCAGGCTTCCCAGGCCCGGCCGTCCGCCGGGACCCGCCCCGGCCCGGGGATACCGCGTTCGCCCAGGATCCGGGCTTCCCCTCCGGCAGCGGCTTCCCCCCGAGCCCGCTGGACGATCCTGGCGCGTCGGACCGTGGCGGGGTTCCGGGGCCCGCGCCGGCCGTGGGCCGTGCTCGCGCCGAGCAGTACCAGGGGCCAACGAACTACGACCCGTTCGGGTCCGCGAAGGCCTACCGGCCCGAGGCCTACAGCCCGCCTGGCGTCTACAGCGCGCCGGACTACGGACCGTCGGCGGATTACGATCCGGCGGATCCGTTCGGGCCCGCGGATGCCTACGCGCCCGAGGCGTACGGCACCGTCGATTTCTACAGCGTTCCCGACACGTTCGTGTCGCCCGACACCTACGGTCTGGCGAGCCCGCCGCTGCCGCGCGTGCCGGCCCAGCCGTCCGCGCCGCCGCGTGGCTCCGGCCCGGCAGCGCCCGCCCCGCCCCGAGGCTCGGCCCCGCCGGCCT
>DASYXX010000264.1:0-5346 GCA_035934395.1 Streptosporangiaceae bacterium | reverse complement strand
TGCCCACGGCATTCGCGGAGGGTCGTATGTCAGCTCCGTCTCCGCAGGCCCCCGTGGGTCTGCCCGACCTCGGCCTGGACGGGTCCGTGGTCATCGTGACAGGCGCCGGCAGCGGGATCGGGGACGCCACCGCGCGCCACCTCGCCGCGGCCGGCACGTCGGTCGTGCTGATCGGACGGCGCACGGCACCGCTGGAGGACGTGGCGAAGGCGATTGGCGCGGACGGCGGCCAGGCGCTGTGCGTCCCGGCCGACCTCGCCCTGGCGGCCAGCCCGGGCCAGATCGTCAGGGCATGCCTGGACCGCTTCGGCCGGATCGACGGCCTGGTGAACAACGCGGCCGTCGTTCAGCACGTGCCGCTGAGCGAGTGGTCGGTAGGCAGTTTCGACGAGCACGTCGCGACCAACATCCGGGCCCCGTTTTTCCTCATACAGGCCGCGCTGCCCGCGCTCCGCGCCTCGCCGCTCAGGTCGGTCGTGAACATCAGCTCGTCGTCGGGCACGCTGCACCTGACCGGCCAGTCCGTCTACGGGATGACCAAGTGCGCGCTCGGCTACCTGACCCAGACCCTGGCCGGCGAGCTCGCCGGGTGCGGCGTCCGGGTCAACTGCATCGCGCCCGGCCCCATCGACACCCCGATCCATGCCACCTGGGCCACCGATCTGGCGGAGGCGTACCGGTGGCTGCAGAGCCAGGTCCCGCTCGGCCGCATCGGCTCGGCGGACGAGGTTGCGCGCTGGATCGCGCTGCTGCTCAGCCCGGTCTCCTCGTTCATGACCGGCGCGATCATCCCGCTCGACGGCGGCCAGGTCATCGACCGTGAGTTACCTTCGTGCCAGGAACGGGCAGTCAGAGGAGGGACCTCGACCGTGACCCTGAACCTCTACGGCGTGGCCAGGCTGGACATCAGTCATGACTGACTGGCGGGAGCCGTGGCTGCGAGCCCGGGAACGGATAGCCGACATCTACGGGCGGCACGTCGGCGAGTCTGTCGACGTGCTGCCGACCCCGGCGCTCCTGGTCGATGTCGACGCCCTGCAGCGGAACATCGCCACGATGATGTCCGCGCTGGACGGCCACACCGCCCGGCTGCGCCCGCACACGAAGGTGCAGAAATCCCCGGACATCGCGCTCATGCAGGTCTACGCCGGCGCGATCGGCGTGACCGTGGCCTCGGTGTGGGAGGCGGCCGCGATGGCCGCCGCCGGCATCGGCGACATCCTCATCGCCAACGAGCTGGTCCCGCCCGACCGGGTGGCCACGGCGGCGGCGCTGGCCGGGCACACAAATCTCACGCTGGCCGTGGACGACACGCGGAACATCGACGCGCTGTCGGCGGCGATGACCAGCCGGGGCACCGAGGCCGACGTCCTCGTCGATCTCGATGTCGGCATGGCGCGCTGCGGCGCTCGCTCCCCCGAGCAGGCGCTGGCCCTGGCTCGGCAGGTCCAGGCCGCTCCGGGCCTGCGGCTGCGGGGCGTCATGGCCTATGAAGGCCACTGCATGCTCGAGCCCGACCGTGAGCGGAGGATCCGGCTGGCGGGCGAGGCCATGGACTACGCGGCCTCGGTGAAGGAACTGCTGCGCGCCGAGGGGCTGCCCTCGGAGACCCTGTCCGCGGGCGGCACCGGCACCTACGACATCACCGGCCGTAACCCGGCGGTAACGGAGCTACAGGCGGGGTCGTACGTGTTCATGGACGCGTTCCACGGCAACCTGGTGCCGGGATTCGAGGTCTCGCTGACCGTGCTGACCAGTGTCATGGCCCGGCACGGCGACACGATCATCTTGGACGCCGGGCGTAAGTCGATCGGCATCGACTTCGTGTCGCCGCCGATCCTGGGCCACGACTACGTCGCCCGGTACTACGCCGAGGAGCACGCGCTGTTCGACACCGACGAGCGGCTGCGCGCCGACATCGGCGACCGGGTACGGCTGGTCAGCGGGTACGCGCCGACGACCGTGAACCTGCACGACGTCCTGTTCGCGGTCCGGGACGATGAGGTCATCGACACATGGCCGGTGTTCCCGCGCGGCCCCGGCCACTCCGGCTTCCTGACCTCCCTGGAACGCGCCTAGCGCTCTGCCCGGCCGCCGCCCGCCCGCGTGGACCAGTGCGCCGAAGGTCCAGATTCCTGCGCGAAGAGCCTTGCCAACCTCTGGCCGCAGGTAAATACTCCGTATGGAGCGGATGACCAGTCTGTGAGCGAATGCTCTGGAGGCTGTGGTGGTCGACCTCTGGGGACGGCGGTGGACCAGGGACGAGCTGCTGGCGCGCGTCGGCCGACTGGAGCAGCTCGCGGGCGTCCAGCTGGTCGAGGCCGGGGACGGCGCAGAGCGGGGCGTCCGGCTGCTGCTGTTCCGCACCGGCGCGGGGTTCGAGTTCGAGGTGCTGGTCGACCGCGGTTTCGACATCGGCCGGGCCCGGGCGGACGGCCGCCCGCTCGCCTGGTGGTCGCCGGTCGGGCTGACCGGGCCCTGGTTCCAGAACGCCTCGGGCATCGAGTGGTTCCGCGGGTTCCCCGGCGGCCTGGTGTCGACCTGCGGGCTGGACCACACGCTGCTCGGCGGCGTCGACGACGCGGCCGTCTTCAACTACCCGCATCGCCGGACCGAGACCTACGGCCTGCACGGCCGCTACACCGGGCTGCCCGCGCGGCTGGCCGGTTACGGCACCACCTGGCACGGCGACGAAGGCCTGCTCTGGGCCGAGGCCGAGGTGGTGCAGGCCGCGGTGTTCGGCGAGCAGCTGATTCTCACCAGGAGGATCGAGGCCGACCTGGGCGGGACCTCGCTGCGGATCGCCGACAGGGTGACGAACACCGGGCCCACGCCCTGCCCGCACATGCTCCTGTATCACTGCAACGTGGGCTTCCCCGTCGTCGACGACGGCGCCGAGCTCATCTACCCGGCCCCGCCCGGAACCTGCGTGAGCGAGGCATGTTCGCCGCGCTACAGCAGGCTCGAAGCCCCGTCCGCCGGCTTCGTCGAGGAGTGCTACGAGCACGACATGGCCGCCGACGAGCACGGAATCGTCGCCGCGGCGGTGGTCAACCGGGCGGCGGAGGTCGGGGTCTTCCAGCGCTACCCGCGCGCCAGCCTGCCGCATCACATCACCTGGCGGCAGCTCGGCTCCGGGACATACGTGGTCGCGATGGAGCCGAGCACGAACCGCGACGCCGGGCGCTTCGACGCCCGCTCCCGCGGCGAGCTGCAGCACCTGGCCCCGGGTGAGCAGCGCCATTACCAGCTCGAGATCGGCGCCCTCCTCGGCCGCGACGCGATCGAGGAGTTCGCGGCCCGCACCGCTGCCCTAACCACGGGTCCCCTAACCGCGAGTGCCCGCACAACCACATCGGGAGGCAGAACATGACCGAGAACAACGGCGGTGCCGTCGTGCCGCCGCCGGTGCCGATGGCGATCTCGCAGATCGCTGTGGTCGTCCGGGACATGGAGAAGGCGCTCAAGGACTACACCGAGACCCTGGGCTGGGGCCCCTGGAGCGTGTTCGACTACAAGCCGCCGCTGCTGCACGACACCGAGGTCCGCGGCGAGAAGGTCGAGTTCCGGATGATCGGCGCCGAGACCCACCTGAACGGCTTCGACTTCGAGCTGATCCAGCCGGTCAGCGGGCCGAGCATCTACCAGGAGTTCCTGGACACCCACGGCGAGGGCGTGCAGCACATTGCGTGCATGCAGCACTCGTTCGAGGACAGCACCGCGATGAAGGAGCACTGGGCCAAGCGGGGCGCGAAGGTCCTGATGGGCGGCCGGATCGGGGAGTCGATCGAGTTCTACTACCTCGACACCGCGCCGATCGTGAAGTTCATCCTGGAGTCCGGCAGCGGCCACGCCATCGACCTCCGGCCCACGTACGTGTACCCGTGAGCCAGCCCTCGCGCGTGCTGGTCGTCGGCGACCCGTACATGCCGGCCGGCTCCTACGCCGAGGCGCTCGCGGGCCTCGGCGGAGCGGTGACGGTGACGTCGCTGGAGATCGGCCGGTCCGAGCCCGCTCCGCCCCGGACGCCGTCGGCGGGCCGCCTGCGCGAGTACGCCGGGGACCCGGCGGACGTGGAGCGGGCGGTCGCGGGACACGACGTGCTGGTCGTGCACGGGGCGCCGGTCACCGCGGAAGCGCTCGACGCCGGCCCGCTGCGGCTGGTGTGCTGCGCGCGCGGCGGCCCGGTCAACGTCGACGTGACCGCGGCCACCCAGCGCGGCATCCCGGTGGCGAACACCCCGGGCCGCAACGCCGAGGCGGTCGCCGAGCTCACGCTGGCGTTCGCGCTGCTGCTGATCCGCCGCGTCCCCCGGGCGGCCCGCTACCTGTCCGAGGGCGGCGCGCTGGCGGAGTCGACGTTCGAGGGGCGCGAGTTCCTTGGCCGCGAGGCCCCGGGGACGACGCTCGGCCTGGTCGGGCTCGGCCATGTCGGCCGCGAGGTGGCGGTCCGGGCGCAGGCGCTCGGGTTCACGGTCATCGCGTGCGATCCCGCGCCGCCGCGCGCGGTGCCGCCCGGCGTGGCCATGGTGCCGCTTGACGGCGTGCTGGCGGAGTCCGACCTCGTCTCACTGCACGCCCGCGCCACGCCGGGGAACCGGCGCCTGCTCGGGGCCGCTCAGTTCGCCCGGATGCGGCCCGGCGCCTGCGTGATCAACACGGCCCGGGAGACGCTGGTGGACGAGGCGGCGCTGCGGGAAGCGCTGCTGCGCGGGCACCTCGGCGGGGCCGCCCTCGACGTCGTGGAACGGCCGCCCGCCGGCCAGCGGCACCCGCTGCTGGACCTGCCGAACGTGATCATCACGCCGCACATCGGCGGCGCGACCGAGGAGACCCTGCGGCGCGGGGCGCGGCAGGCGGTCGCGGCCGTCGCCGACTTCGTCGCGGGCCGCCCGCCGGGCTCGCTGGTGAACCCGGAAGTCCTCTCGGGCAGCGGAGCTCAACCATGACCGGGCGCTACCTGCTGGCCATCGACGCCGGAACCGGAAGCTGCCGGGCCGTGCTGTTCACCGAGCGCGGCGGCCAGGTGGCCCACAGCCTGCGCGAGTGGGCCCACCGGGAGCCACCTGACGCGCCCGGCGGCCAGGATTTCGACGTCGAGGAGAACTGGCGGCTGATCTCGATATGCATTCGTAACGCAATGCGCGAAGCGGGGGCCGAAGGCCGCGACGTGATCGCGGTCGCGGCGACCAGCATGCGCGAAGGGGTGGTGCTCTACGACAGCAGCGGGCAGGAGATCTGGGCCTGCCCCAACGTCGACAGCCGGTCGGCGCAGGAGGCCGCCGACCTGATCCGCGAGGGCGCGGCCGAGCGGATCTACGCCGAGGCCGGCGACTGGGTGTCCAT
>DASYXX010000250.1:0-4669 GCA_035934395.1 Streptosporangiaceae bacterium | reverse complement strand
CGCTTTTCCATGTTGCCCTTGGCGTCGGGCGTCTCGTCCTCGGTGTAGGCGTCGAGCAGGAACGCCAGCAGCAGCCGGTCCACGCCCTCCGCGGGCTCGATGACGTAGGGGATGTACCGCTCACCGGACTCCGCGTCGAGGTAGGACATGTCCGTGCCCGAGGCCCGGCCGTGCGTGGTCAGATCGAAGTCAGTGCGGTTGGCGATGCCCTCGAGCTCGCCCCACTCCGCGCCCTGGAAGCCGAAGCGGTACTCGATGTCGACCGTGCGCTTGGAGTAGTGCGACAGTTTCTCTCTGGGATGCTCGTACAGCCGCAGGTTGTCGGGGCTGAAGCCGAGGTCGGTGTGCCAGGCCATCCGGGTCTCGATCCACCGCTCGTGCCAGTCCTCGTCGGTGCCCGGCACGACGAAGAACTCCATCTCCATCTGCTCGAACTCGCGGGTACGGAAGATGAAGTTGCCCGGGGTGATCTCGTTGCGGAACGACTTGCCGATCTGCCCGATGCCGAACGGGATCTTCTTGCGCGAGGTCTGCAGCACGTTGCGGTAGTTGATGAAGATGCCCTGCGCAGTCTCCGGGCGCAGGTAGGCGAGGCCGGACTCGTCCTCGGTGGCGCCGAGGTAAGTCTTGAGCATGCCGTTGAACATGCGCGGCTCGGCGAACGCCCCCTTGGTCCCGCAGTTCGGGCAGGCCACGTCGGCCAGGCCGCCCTCTGGCGCGTGGCCGTGCTTGTCCTCGTAGGCCTCGATGAGGTGGTCGGCGCGGAAGCGCCGGTGACAGGACAGGCACTCGGTCAGCGGCTCGACGAACTCCGTGAGGTGGCCGCTGGCCTCCCACACCTCGGGCGCGAGGATCACCGATGAGTCGAGACCGACGATGTCATCGCGCTCGGTAACCATCGAGCGCCACCACTGGCGCTTGATGTTGTTCTTCATCTCCACGCCGAGCGGGCCGTAGTCCCAGGCCGCCCGGAGCCCGCCGTAGATCTCGCTGGACGGGAACACGATCCCGCGCCGCTTGCTGAGGCTGACGATGGTATCCAGGCGATCAGTGCGTCGTGCCATCACGTTTCTCCATCCGGCTGGCGGTCGGCGGCTTGCGGTCGGCGGCTCGGGGGCGCGCGCGTATCCGGTTGTGGCTACGCCGTTCGCAGCAAGTTTAGCGGCGGCGCGTTACCGATGGTCCGGCGGCTGGACGCCGGCGGCCGGGTTGGGCTGCGCGCCGCCGTAGCGCCGGTCCCGGCTCGCGTAGATCTCGCAGGCGCGCCACAGATCGCGGCGGTCGAAGTCGGGCCACAGCGTGTCCAGGAACACGAACTCCGCGTAGTAGGACTGCCAGAGCAGGAAGTTCGACATCCGGTGCTCGCCCGAGGAACGGACGAACAAGTCGACGTCGGGCATCTCCGGCTCGTCGAGGTAACGCGAGAACGTCTTCTCGTTGATCTTGTCGGCGCGCAGTTTCCCCGCTGCCACGTCGGCGGCGATCGCGGCGGCCGCGTCGACGATCTCCGCCCGGCCCCCGTAGTTCACGCAGAACTGCATGGTGAGCACCGAGTTCCCGGCCGACAGGTGCTCGGCCTCCTCGAGCTCGGAGAGCACGCTGCGCCAGAGCCTGCGGGGGCGGCCGGCCCAGCGGATCCGCACCCCCATGTCCATCAGCTCGTCGCGCCGCCGGTGGATCACGTCTCGGTTGAAGCCCATCAGGAAGCGGACCTCGTCCGGCGAGCGGCGCCAGTTCTCGGTCGAGAAGGCGTAGGCCGACAGGTAGGGGATGCCCAGCTCGATCGCGCCCTTGATGACGTCGAGCAGCGAGGACTCGCCCCTCTTGTGGCCCTCGGTCCTGGGCAGCCCGCGCTTCTTGGCCCAGCGGCCGTCCCCGTCCATGACGATCGCGACATGCCGGGGAACCAGGTCGGCCGGGATCGCCGGGGGCCGGGCGCCGCTGGGGTGCGGGTCGGGCGGGCGCACCGGGCGGGGCGTCACGCGTGCTCCACGTGTCGCAGCGAGCGGATCGAATGCTCCAGGTGCCACTGCAGGTACGCGGCGACCAGGCCGCTGCACTCGACCTGGTGCCTGCGCTCGCTGCCGTCGGCGTGCGCCCAGTCGCCGCGCATCAGCGCGCCCATCAGCTCTATCGTCTGCGCGGCCGGGGTGGCGGCGCCCGGCGCCCGGCACGAGCGGCAGACCAGCCCGCCCGCGCCGATCGCGAACGCGAACGCGCGCAGCGCGGTCGAGGCCACCGCGCCGTCGCGGCCCGGGCCTTCCCCGTCCGCCACCCGCGTCCCGCAGACGGCGCACTCGTCTAGCGCGGGCGCGTAACCGGCGACGGCGAGCGACCGGAGCAGGTAGGCGTCCAGGACCAGGCGCGGATCGTGGACTCCCTCGCCGAGCGCGCGCAGCCCGCCGACCAGCAGCAGGAACTGGCGCAGGGCCGGCTCCTTCTCGACCGGGGTGAACTTCTCGGCCGTCTCCAGCATCGCGGTCCCCGTGGTGTACCGCGGGTAGTCCGCCGAGAACGCCTCGCCGTACGGCCGCACGGTGTCGGCCTGGGTGATCGTGTCCAGCGACGACCGTCCCGCGTACAGCAGCAGGTCGACGTGGGTGAACGGCTCCAGCCGCGCGCCGAACCGGGACTTGGTGCGCCGCACGCCCTTCGCCACCGCGCGCACCCGCCCCGACCGCCGGGCGAGCAGCGTGACGATGTGGTCGGCCTCGCCCAGCTTCTGGGTGCGCAGCACGACGCCGTCGTCACGATAGGTGCCCACCCGAGCATTCTCGCGCACGCCGCGGAGTGCTGCCGCCGCCGCGCCGTGGCGTGGTCAAGCCTCCAGCCAGGCCCGGAACAGGTCCGCGTTGTCCTCGAGGTGCGCCAGCTCCTCCGCTCCCCACTCCATGACCCCACGATCCGGCGGCGCGACGACCTCCTGGAAGTGCCGGACGCCGGCCAGCATGGCGTCTACCAGGCCGGGCCCAGACCAGCCGTAGGCGTCGACAGCTACCCGCAGCATGCGGGCGGGCAGCTCGCCCTCGCCGTACATGGCCGGGTGCACGAACGCCCAGAGGAACTCGGCGAAGTTGTCCAGCCGTGGTCCGGGACGCGTCCCGTCCCAGTCGATGATCGCCACCGGGATCATGTCGCGGAAGACGAAGTTGGGCTGGGACAGGTTCGGATGGCAGGCCACCTCCGACCCGGCGGAGAACTCGGTGCCCTCGGTCAGGTCGTGCACCCGGCGCAGCAGCCGCGCTCCGGCCCGTACGCCTGCCTCGCTCAGCTCGAACCCGTTGTGGGGCGGCGCGAAGCCCTCGATGAACGACAGGATCTCGCGCTGGCGTTCGTCGATGCCCAGGAAGCGCGGCACGCCGTCGAACCCGCAGCGCTCGAAGTGGGTGAGCAGCCGGTGAATCCGCTCCGAGCCGGGCTGGAGCGGCCGGCGCACGGTGTCGCCGACGCGCACGACCCCGGGCCTGTGGCCGCCGGTGAGCGGTTCCTCCCGCTCCGCGCCATCCACAGCCGCATCATGACAAGCCGCCCGGTGATCAAACCATTCATTTTTAGCGGCGCGGCGCGGACACGGCCGACACGGGCGCCTAGGCCGCGGCGGCTTCCTCGGTCATGGCGATGACCCCGCGCGCCTGGGCTGGCGTCATGCCGAGCTGGGCCGCGATCTCCTGGGCCGCGTGCCGTTCCTCGTCAGACAGCGGGCCATCGGCCAGGCCGATACGCACGGCGTCGGCCAGGAACCACTCCCTGGCCGGCACTTCCAGCTGAATGGCCAGGCGGTTCAGCGGGCCCGCCAGGTCCTGGGCGGGGTTCGCGGACGCGGCCGACGCGGCCAGGTCGGCGTCCAGCGCCGCGTCGTCGTAGTCCGCCAGGCCCGCGTCCTTGATCGCGTCGATGGCCCGCCGCCGGGCCAGGGCGCTGTCCCCGCCGCCGGCGCAGAGCACGACGGCGGCGGCGGCCCGCACCCCGGCCGGGAGCGCCGCCAGCATCTGGGCCGACGTCGGCACGGCCAGTATGCCCATGCGGTAGCAGGTGCCGCACACCGCGCACCGCACGTGCTCGCCGGCCTTGGTGAGGGGGATGACCGGGATGAACAGCAGCGTGATCCAGCGCCGCCCGGCCCGGTGCCGGTACTCGCGGTCGCCGCCGCAGCGCTGGCAGTGGAACGTGCCTTGCCCGATCGTGCGGTAGAACACCCGGAGCCCGAAGATAAGCAAGACCGCTCCCCTCCGGCCGCTTCCGCGGGCCGTCGCGCCGTGAACGCACCCCCAGTACCTGCAGATCATCACATGTCCCGCCGGGACGGATGTACAACTCGACCCATTTTGTCTCGCGGAGCTTGCTCCGCAGTCTGATTTTGAAGGGGGCTCGTCCCCGGTAGGCCCAGGGCTAACTCAGCCGCCCGATCGTGTCCGGGCCATCAGGCGCCGGCTCCGGCCGGATCAGTCGTAGAAGCCCAGCCGGCGCAGCTGCTTCGGATCCCGCTGCCAGTCCTTAGCGATCTTGATGCGCAGGTCGAGGTAGACCGGGGTGCCCAGCAGCGCCTCGATCTGCTGCCGGGCCCGGGATCCGACCTCCTTGAGCCGGGCGCCCTTGGCGCCGATCACGATGGCCTTCTGGCTGGGGCGCTCCACGTACATCACCGCGTGCACGTCGATGAGGTCGTCGC
>DASYXX010000243.1:0-29190 GCA_035934395.1 Streptosporangiaceae bacterium | reverse complement strand
GGCCGTGACCAGCGCGGCGTCGGCGGGACTGGGCGGATCGCCGACCAGCTTGGCCCGGTGGAGGAACGGGATGATCCGCTGGACGAAGTCGGCCGGGTCGAGCGCCCTGATCTTCTCGCCGTTGATGAACTCGAGCTTGCGCACGTCGAACTGGGCCGCGTTCTTGTTCACCCGGGCCAGGTCGAACTCGGCGGCCATATCGTCCAGGGTGAACAGCTCCCGGTTGCTGCCCGGCGACCAGCCGAGCAGGGCCAGGTAATTGCAGAGCGCCTCGGGCAGGAACCCCTCGTCACGGTAGTAGCTGATCGACGCGGCGCCGTAGCGCTTGCCGAGCTTCTGGCCCTGCAGGCCGAGCACGAACGGCAGGTGGGCGAAGACCGGGAACTCGGACTCCGGGACCCCCATCGCGCGGTACACGGCCAGCTGCCGCGGCGTGGAAGACAGCAGGTCGTCGCCGCGCACGATATGGGTCATCTTCATCAGCACGTCGTCCACGGCCACGGCCAGCGTGTAGAGCGGACTGCCGTCGGCGCGCTGGAGCACGAAGTCGGGCACGTGCGCATGATCGAACGTGACCGGGCCGCGGACCAGGTCGGTGAAGCTGGTCGAGCCCTCGGGCATCCGCATCCGCACCACGGGCCGCCTGCCCTCTGCCTTGTACGCGGCCACCTGTTCGGGCGACAGGTGACGGCAGTGCCGGTCGTACCCGCTGGGCCCGCCCGAGCCCTCGCGGGCCGCCGCCCGCCGCTCGGCCAGTTCCTCCGGCGTGCAGTAGCACCAGTAAGCGTGCCCCGACTCCACGAACTTCGCGACCCAGTCGGCGTAGATCGTCATCCGCTCGCTCTGCAGGTACGGGCCGTAGGGACCGCCCACCTCGGGCCCCTCGTCCCAGTCCAGGCCCAGCCAGCGCAGCGTCTCCAGGGCGGACTCGATGTAGGCGGGCAGCACCCGGGACTGGTCGGTGTCCTCGATGCGGAGCACGAACACGCCGCCGGTATGCCGGGCGAACGCCCAGTCGTACAGCGCGGTGCGCACGTTGCCGACGTGCAGGTCCCCGCTGGGAGACGGCGCGAAGCGCACACGTACCTCGTCAGTCACGGCTGATCACCCCGTTACTGAGCGTTCCGATGCCCTCGATCGTGACCGAGACCTCGTCCCCGTCCTTCAGCGGGCCGACGCCCGCCGGCGTGCCGGTCAGCAGCACATCACCGGGCAACAGCGTCATGACGGCACTGACGTAGGTGACCAGCGCGGTCACGTCGTGCAGCAGCATCGAGGTCCGGGCGTTCTGCCGGATCTCGCCGTTCACGATCGTGGTCAGCTCGAGGTCGGCGGGATCGAGATCCGTCTCGATCCACGGCCCGAGCGGGCAGAACGTGTCAAACCCCTTGGCCCGCGCCCACTGTCCGTCTCTGGCCTGGAGATCACGCGCGGTGATGTCGTTGGCGCAGGTGTACCCGAAGATCACGTCGGGCACCCGCGCGGCGGGCACCTCGCGGCACAGCCTGCCGATCACCACCGCGAGCTCGCCCTCGAAGTCGACCCGCTCCGACAGCCTGACCGGGTAGGCGATGGGATCCCGGGGCCCGATGACCGCGGTCGACGGCTTCAGGAAGATCACCGGCTCGGGCGGCAGCTCGCCGCCCATCTCGCGCACGTGCTCGGCGTAGTTCTTGCCGATCGCGATGACCTTGCTGGGGAGCACGGGCGCCAGCAGGCGCACGTCCCCCAGCCGAAAGCGAGAGCCGGTCACGCGGACGGACTCGGCCCCGATCCCGAACGGATGCCCCATCAGCTCGGCTATCACGAGCCCGTCGGAGTCCGGGACGGCGCCCGCGCCCGCGGCGCCGTCCGGCTGGACATCCTCCACGATCCCGTAGCCGACCTCGTCGCCGTGGGCGAACCTTGCTATGCGCACGTATCCGAGCCTACTGAGCGGAGAGTGGCGGGATGGCCGTCACCCCGCGTCGGCCCGGTGAAGCCGGTGCCAGCCGCGACGGCCGGCCGGGGGTCGGCCCGAGCGGATGGCGCGCGGGGGGGTCTGGGGGGGTCGTCCCCCCGAGGCAACACAGTCTTACTGCATGTAGCCCTCTACCTCGGAGACCGGGCGCAGCGCCGCGTCACCTGGATCCTCGCCGAACTCGCGCCGCGCCCGCCGCTGCCGCAGCAGGTCCCAGCACTGGTCGAGCGCCTCCTCGGTGGCTCTCAGCTGTGCGTGCTCCTCGTCCGTGGACAGCTCCCCCACGGCGAGCTTGGCGCGCAACTCGTGCTCGGTCTTGATCAGCTCGTCGATGTGCCCGAGGATCTCCTTCTCGTCCATGTCACCTACCGTACGGGTAGACCCGGCCGCCCCGATCGCCCCCCTGTCGCCTGCCTTCTCCCCCAGCCGCGGAGCGAGTTCCGCGAGGCCTCGCCTAGCGAACTATCGTTACTAATAAAAGGCAAGGCGCGCAGCGGATACGGTGCCCGGCGGCAGGACGACGCGGCCGAGCCTGGTCCCTACCCGGCGCAGGCCTGACCGCTTTCCCGCCCCTGCCGCCGCCGTTATGCGCCGGACCGCGGTATCGTGCGCGGCGTGCTCGGCGTCGTCGGCCAGCGGCTCGAGCTCGACCTGGCCGTAACGGCGCCGGAGCGCGGTGCCGATAAGGAAGTCCGCCAGGGCCGGGTTGTGCGGCAGGCAGGGGCCGCGCATGTACGTACCCACCGCGCCGCCCAGGCGGACGCCCTCGCGCCCGTCACCGTTGTTGCCCTGCCCGATCACCACGTGGCCGAGCGCCCGCGCCGTGGGCCCGAGGTAGGTGCGTGCGCTGTGGTTCTCGAAGCCGACCAGCAGCTCCTCCCGGGGGGAGGCAGAGTGTCCCCCCGGGCTGGCACCCTCCCACCGGACCAGCAGGTCGCCGATGGCGCGGTCGGCCCGTGTCTCGGTGATCGCGACGGACGCCGCGGACGGGGCCGCGCCGTGCTGGATCGTCCAGGTGTCGAACAGCCCGACCCCGGGAAGTTCCACGCCCCTGCTCGGCTGGTAGAAGCGCCCGAGGAGCTCGTAGCCTGCGCCCACCGCGAGCAGCGCGGCTCCCTGCTCGACGGCCTCCCGGATCGCCATGCCCTTGACATCGGCCAGGTCAGGGGCGACCTGCCGCTGCTGGGACTCATCGCCGTTGCCGATGATGAAGATGTCGACGTCGTCCGGGTGGACCGGGTCGCCCAGCCGCAGCTCATGGATCTCGGTGACGATGCCGCGCCAGCCGCAGCGGCGCACTACAGCGGTGATGTTCCCGCGGTCCCCGTAGCCGCTCATGATGTCGGGGTAGAGGTGCCCCAGCGCAAGCTTGCGGGTCGCCATCCCTACCGCTCCCGCAGCGCGCCGGCGTAGCCCTGGCGGCGCAGCCAGCTCCGCAGCCGGCGCAGCACGAGATCGGTTGATACCACCCAGACCGGCTGGCCAGACGGGGTGCGCTCGAGCGCGAGCTGCAACGCCCGGAGCGGATCAGGCTCGACCACGATGCCGGTTGCCGCCGTGCTGCCGACCACAGGGCCGCCCACCGTCTCGCCAACCACGGAGGCCGCCGCTGTGTCTGCGAGCCACCCGGCGTACTTCAGCCGCACGGCCAGCTCGGTCGCGCGGTTGCCGGAGAGCACCACAGCGGGGACCAGCCCGCGCAGCGACTCGAAGTCCACGTCCCAGATCCAGGAGACGTCAGGCTGCTGGTTGCTGGCGCGGTCGTTGAGGCCGAGCAGCATGTGCTTGGGCTGCCCGTCGCCGAGCAGGGCCCGCAGCACCTTGGTGTACCCGTTCGGGTTCTCGGCCAGCGCCAGGTGCACCTCGCGCCCGCCGATGGTCACGTGTTCTGTCCCGAAGAAGCTGGTGCTCACGCTCTCGACCGCGGACAGCGCTCCGGCCGGCCTCTGGCAGGCCGCCGCCCCGGCTGCCGTGCCGTTGCCCCGGCCCAGCCGGCGGACCGTGCTGCGCGCCGCCTTGCCCGCGGTGATCACGAGGCCGCGGCGCCCGGACGCCGCTGCCGACTGACGCCAGGCGGGGCGGGCGTGGCGTGGGTGACGCAGGCGGCGGGCGCCCCCGGGGCGAACCTTGCGGTGTGCGGAAATGCTAATGGTGTCCCCCAAGATGACTCGTAGCTTTGCCCACGAAACCTGGCTTTCCCCCGCCAGGCGCAACGCCGTCATGGTCGGGCATAAAAGCCAGCCGTTGTCATTCGTGCCCGTGGCCGCTCGTCCTAAGACCACCCATCGGCCATTCTGCGGCAAAGCCGCGGCAAGGAATGCCCGCATAACCGCCCGGATCACGGTTATGGCAACTGCGGATACCCCGAGGTTCAGCAGGACCGTCAGCGGGTTACCCTTCTCCTGATCCGTTCTCCAGGAGCCAGGGGGGAATCTCATCTTTTCGAACAAGACCCGGGAGTCGTCAATCTCCCGACCAATGACCAGAAACGGCACGGACCATGACGGGGGAAAGAGAGGTGGGCGGGGGCGCACCGGGCGGGCGGGGGCCCATCACCAGCAACTGGTAAACGAGCGATTTCACGACCGGGCCCCGGGCTGGGAGGAGGTGTACCAGCGCGAGGACCTGTTCAGCGTGATCCATCAGCACCGTCAGGCGCGCGCGCTCAGCTGGATCGACGCGCTCGGGCTGCCGGCCGGGTCGCCGGTGCTCGAGATCGGGCCCGGCGCAGGCATTGTGACGGTGGAGCTTGCGCGGCGGGGGTTTAGCGTTCAGGCCGCCCAAAGCACGCCAAGGATGATCGAGATCGCCAGCCGACGCGTCGCTGAGGCCGGCGTCGATCGCCGGGTCCGCCTCCTCGTGGCGGACGCGCACCACCTCGCCTTCGCGGACGACGCGTTCACGCTGGTGGTCGCGCTCGGCGTGGTGCCCTGGCTGCGACACGCGCCCCGAGCGGTCGCGGAGATGGCCCGCGTCCTGCGGCCCGGCGGGCACCTGATCCTGAACGCTGATAACTCTCGTCGTCTCAGCTTGCTGCTCGACCCGCGGCACAACCCCGTCCTGACCTCGGCGCGGCTGGCCACGAAGACGGTGCTGCGTTCCGCTGGAGTGATGCGGCCGGCGGCCAGGCAGGCCAGGGTCGGCGCGCACCATCTGGCCGACTTCGACGCGATATTGTCCGGTGCCGGGCTGGAGATCCTGAGAGGTTCCACGTTCGGATTCGGGCCGTTCACGCTGTTCGGCTGGCCCGTCACCTCGGAACGGCTCGGCGTGCGGCTGAACGCTCGCCTGCAGCGGCTGGCCGACAATGGCGTACCGGGAATCCGGGCCGGGGGAGGCCAGTATCTCGTGCTGGCCCGCGCGCCCGTACGAGCCGCAGACGCCGCAGACGCCGCGGGCGCCGCGGACCGCGCGGGCTAGCCGCGGGCTCACCAGGGCCGCCAGGCCCCGGGCAGGGCGACCGGGCGGGCGACGTGCCGTGTACGTTGGCCGTATGCAGCTGAGCCGTGAGCGGATCATCACGGCCGCCGTGGAGCTGATCGAGCGGGAGGGCGTCGAGGCGGTCTCGATGCGCCGCATCGCGAGCCTGCTCGGCTCCGGGGTTATGTCGCTCTACAACCACGTGCCCAGCAAGGCCGCGGTGCTCGACGGGGTTGCCGAGCGCGTCATGTCCGGGATCGACTTCACCACCGATCCCGACGCCAGCTGGGAAGACCAGGTTCGCGCCCAGGCGCGCGCGTTCCGGCAGATAGCCCGCGTCTATCCGCGGAGCACGATGGTCGTGGTCAGCCGTCCCGTCAGCTCGGCGGCCGCGCTGCGGCCCATGGAGCACGCGCTGGCCACGCTGCGCAACGCGGGGTTCGCACCCGAGGACGCGGTCCGGGTGGTGCGCGCGTTCGTCGCGTATGTCGGCGGCTCCCTGCTGCGCGAGGTCGGCGTGGCCCCCGGCCTCGAGCCCCAGCGGCCGCTGGGCCAGGATGCGGCCGTCCGCTCGGCCGACCGGCCGACCAACCTGAACCCGGCCGAGTTCCCGCAGGTCATGAGCATGTCAGCCGAGCTGCTGCGCCGGGACCACGACGCCGACTTCGAGTTCGGCCTCGACTTGCTGGTCCGCGCGGTCAGCGACCTGCGCCCCGCCACGAAGACCTGATCGGCCCCGTCGCCCCGCCCCAGCCAGGCCCGCCCGCCCCCAGCCGACGGGCCGGAACCCCGGCTCGTCACAGCTCCCCGGCCCTTGACACACGTACGCCGTACGTGCTTGGGTCAGAGCCATGCGTACGGTGTACGTATGACCGTCAAGGGACCGCGGGATGGCCGGGACGCCCCGGGAGCCCGGGCGCGGCCGGGGAAGATCGGAGGCTCACTTGTCCACTCATGAGCTGTACGTGGCCGCGCCCGAGCGGGCGGGCTGGGACGTCCCGATGGCCGGCGACTCCAGGTTCACCTGGGAGTACGACGACGGCCGGGCCCGCCTGCTCGCCCTCTACCAGAAGGGCAAGGACAAGCAGTGGGACGCGACGCGACGGATCGACTGGGATCTGGAGGTCGACCCCGACGATGTGCTCGGCGTGCCCGACGAGTCGATAGCGATCTACGGCACCAGGTACTGGGACCAGCTCGGGCCGAAGAACATCAAGAAGCTGCGACTGCACCTGACCGCGTGGCAGTTCTCCCAGTTCCTCCACGGCGAGCAAGGCGCGATGATCTGCGCGGCACGGATCGTGGAGTCGGTTCCCGACCTGGACTCGAAGTTCTACGCGGCGACCCAGACCATGGACGAGGCGCGCCACGCCGAGCTGTACGCCCGCTTCCTGCATGAGAAGGTCGGGCTGGTCTACCCCATCAACGGCCAGCTGCAGGCGCTTCTCGAGGACACGCTGAACGACTCCCGGTGGGACATGCCGTACCTGGGCATGCAGGTGCTGATCGAGGGCCTGGCTCTGGCCGCGTTCGGCCTGCTGCGCGACATCACCACCAAGCCGCTGCCCAAGCAGATCCTGGCGTACGTCATGCAGGACGAGGCCAGGCACGTGGCGTTCGGCCGCATGGCACTCCGCGACTACTACCGGCAGCTGAGCGACAAGGAGCTGGCCGAGCGCGAGGAGTTCGTGATCGAGGGCTGCTACCTCATGCGCGACCGGCTCCGCGGCGACGAGGTCTGGGAGAACTTCGGGATCGACCGCGGCGAGATCAGGGAGCTGACCGAGGGCTCGGCCTACCAGAAGGCGTTCCGGTCCCTGCTGTTCAGCAGGCTGGTCCCGTGCGTCAGGGACATCGGGCTGTGGAGCGACCGGCTGCAGCAGGCCTACGCCGACATGGGCGTGCTCGACGCGGCGAGGGCCGACCTCGACGCGCTGATGCGGACCGACGAGGAGATCGCCGAGAAGCTGGACAGCGAACGCTTCGCGGCCGAGGAGGCCGCGCGCGTCGGCGAGGTCGCCAAGGTCATCGCCGACGGCGCCTAGCCCGCCGGCCGGCGTCGGCTGCTCTATTTTCCATAACGCTGCCCGCCGCCGCTGACCCGATTCTCCGTAACGCCGCCCGCCGGGGCTGGCCCGGCCGCCGACCGCGCGGCGGCCCCGCCGAACGCGACCACCAGCATCAGGATGACCGGTACCCCCAACGCCAGCCGGAGCCCGGCCAGGCTCGCGCACCCCCCGATCAGGACCGGGCCGCAGAGGAAGCCCAGGTACCCGGATCCCGCAACCCGGGCGATTCCGCGGCCAGAGGGGAGCGAGGGTATGTTGCCGGCCGCGGAGAGCAGCTGCGGGAAGGTGCAGGACAGGCCCGCGCCGAACAACGCGAACCCGATCAGCGCCCCGGCGGGGGCGGCGCTGATCAGCCCGGCGCCCAGGCCGGCGGCGGCCACCAGGCCGCACGCGCTGACCACCCGGGCCGGGCCGAACCGGGCCACCAGCCGGTCGCCGAACAGCCGTCCGACCGCCATCATGACCGAGAACGCCGCGTACCCGAGGGCCGCGAACCCGGCCGACGTGCCCAGGTTGTCGCGCAGGTACACCGCGCTCCAGCCGCCCGCGGCGCCCTCGCCGAGCAGGCAGCAGAACGCGAGCAGGCCGAGGGCGATGATCCGCCCGGACGCGGCCCTCCGCTGGGTCGCGGCGGCGGCCCGATCCTCCGTGCTCGGTCCCGCCGCGCCATCGCCTGCCGGGCAGCGCCGGTCGGCCGGCCACCCGTCGGCCGCGCCGGCGTCGGTCGGGCCGCGGTCACCAGCCGCCGTACTCCCTGCCGCTCCGATCCCGGCCGCGGCGTGGCTCTCCGGCCCGTGCAGGAGCCCGCGGCTCGCGATCACGGCCAGCACGGCCGTCGGCACGCCGACCGCCGTGAACGTCGGTGCCGGGCCGACGCCTGCCCAGGCGAACAGCCCGCCCAGCAGCGCGCCAGCCAGCCCGCCGACGCTGTAGCAGGCGTGAAACGAGGTGAACAGCGGGCGCCGGTACCCTCGCTCCACGCGGACCGCCTGCGCGTTCATCGCGACATCCAGCAGCCCGGCCGCCACCCCGAACGCGAGCAGCGCGACCATCAGCGCGGCCAGGCTGTTCGCGAGCCCGAAAGCCACCGGCAGCAGCGCCACGGCGACCCCGGCCGGCGGCATCGGCCGCGCGCTCCCGAACCGGTCCACGAGCCGGCCCGCGACGGCCGCGGCCAGCAGCGTCCCGGCCGGCGTCGCGAGCAGGGCCACGCCGAGCACACCGTCGCTGAGGCTCAGGCCGTGCTTGATCGCGGGAATCCTGGCCAGCCAGACGCCGTCGGCCAAGCCGAGCACCACGAAGAACGCGACCGCCGACGCACGCGCTCTGTGCATCCCGCTCGGCTGCGGGGCCCCCTTCAGCCGCTCAGGCTCGCTCACGGGCGCGGCCGAGAGGCACCGCCTTCCCTCGTCGCTCGTGCCTCGCTCCTCAGTCCAGACGGCGCCGCGCCCCTCCGGCTCGCTCACAACGTGCATGCTGCTAGCCTGCGGGGCCCACTTGAGCCGCTCGGGCTCGCTCACGGGCGCAGCCGGGCCGGGGTCCCCCCGGGCTGGCACAGCGACGTCAGATGATCTTGTGAACCCAGCCGTGCGGATCCGCCAGGTGCCCGAACTGGATGCCGAGCAGTTCCTCGCGCAGCCGCATGCTGACGTGGCCGGGGCTCCCGTCACCAACCGTCCAGCCGCCCGCCGATCCCTTGATCGACCCGACCGGGGTGATGACCGCGGCCGTGCCGCAGGCGAACACCTCGGTGATCTCGCCCGTCTCGCACCCGGAGCGCCAGTCCGCCACGCTGATCCGGTCCTCCGACGCCGGGATGCCCAGTTCCGGGGCCAGCGTGAGCAGCGCGTCCCTGGTGATGCCCGGCAGCAGCGTCCCGGTCAGCGCCGGGGTCATGATCCGCGCCTCGGATCCCGAGCCGTAGACGAAGAACAGGTTCATCCCGCCCATCTCCTCGACCCAGCTGTGCTCGACGGCGTCTAGCCAGACCACCTGGTCACAGCCGTGCTCGAGGGCCTGCAGCTGCCCGGCGAACGCCGCGGCGTAGTTGCCGCCGGTCTTGGCCGCCCCGGTGCCGCCCGGCGCCGCCCTGGTGTACTCATCGGCCAGCCATACCGACACGGGCTTGATGCCGTTCGGGAAGTAGGACGCGGCCGGGGACGCGATGAGGACGAACAGGTAGGACGGCGAAGGCTGGTTGACGCCGAGGCCGACATGAGTAGCGATCATGAACGGCCGCAGGTAGAGGCTGTGCCCCTCGCTGGCGGGAACCCAGTCGCGGTCCTGGGCCACCAGCAGCTCGATCGCGCGGACGAACGCGGCCTCCGGCAGCTCCGGCATGGCCATCCGGACGGCCGAGCGATTGAACCGCGCGGCGTTGGCCTGCGGACGGAACGCCACGATGGGGCCGCTGGCCTGCCGGTAGGCCTTCAGTCCCTCGAAGATCTCCTGCGCGTAGTGGAACACCTGAGTGGCGGGCGGGAGCGTGAGCGGGCCGTAGGGCTCGAGCCGGGCGTCGTGCCACCCTCGGCCGGCCGTCCAGCGGATCGTCACCATGTGGTCGGTGAAGATCTTGCCGAATCCCGGGTCTGCCAGCAGCCGTTCCCGCTCCGCGGCCGGTACGGGGTCGCTTGCGGGGTGGAGCTCGAAAGTGATCTCGCGACCTGCGCTGGCAGTCATAAGGATTCCTCTCTCACCGGCCGACACCGTTGCCGGACCGCAACCCAACCCATCGTGCCGACGTGCTCCACGGCCGGCACTGCAAGTTTAGTAGGTCGGCCTACTATTTCACCGGCATCGGGCTAGCAGCGAGCTCAGCCTGCTACCCGCTCGGCGATGTCGTCGCCGATCTCCAGGGTGGACCTGGCCGCCCACGCTCCCTGGCGATCGAGCAGGTCCTCGGCGACGGCCTGCTCGATGCGCGCCGCCTCCGCGGTGAGCCCGACGTGCTCGCAGAGCATGGCCGCCGACAAGATCGTCGCGGTCGGGTCCGCCTTCTGCTGGCCGGCGATGTCAGGCGCGCTGCCGTGCACGGGCTCGAACATGCTCGGCGCGGTTCGCTCGGGGTTGATGCTGGCGCTCGCCGCGAGCCCGATGCCGCCGGCCACGGCGGCGCCGAGAGCGGTCAGGATGTCGCCGAAGAGGTTGTCGGTGACGATCACGTCGAACCGCTCGGGCTGGGTGACGAAGTACATCGACGCGGCGTCCATGTGACAGTAGTCGGCGGTGACCTCGCCGAACTCGCTCGCGCACGTCTCGACCGTGCGCCGCCACAGGTCCCCGGCGTGGGTGAGCACGTTCGTCTTGTGCACCAGGGTCAGCTTCCGGCGCGGCCGGAGCGCGGCGCGCTGCAGCGCGTACCGGGTGACCCGCTCGATCCCGAACGCCGTGTTGATGCTCTCCTGGGTGGCCACCTCGCCGGGGGTGCCCTTGCGCATGACGCCGCCCGCCTCGATGTAGGGACCCTCGGTCCCCTCCCGCACCACCAGCATGTCCACCGAGTCCGAGCGCAGGCCGGACAGCGGAGAGGCCACCCCGGGGTAGAGCCGCACCGGCCGCAGGTTCACGTACTGGTCGAGCTCGAACCGCAGGCGCAGCACCAGGCCGCGCTCCAGGACCCCGCTCGGGACGCTCGGGTCGCCCACCGCCCCGAACAAGATCGCGTCATGGCCGGATATCTCGCTGAGCACCGTGGCGGGAAGCGTCTCCCCGGTGCGGAGCCACCGCTGTGCGCCCAGGTCGTAGGCCGTGGTCTCGATCGCGACGTCGGTGGCCGCGGCCCGGAGCACCTTGATCGCCTCAGCGACCACCTCGGGCCCGATGCCGTCACCGCCGATCACGGCGATCCGGATGGACTGTGCTGGCCCCGGGGGATGACTCCCCGGAACCCCCCGCATTGCGGCCATGCGCGGTACCTTACTGGGTTGCCCCCCGGTCCCCCTGGTTGGCGGCGCTATCAGCGCCCGTCGAGGTCGACGGCGCGGCCGACCACCGCGCCGATCGAGATGGTGATCTCCTCCAGGACGGCGGGCGGCAGCGCCGAGTCGACGGTCAGCACGATGAGCGCGTGCCCGCCCCTCGCGTCCCGGCACACCTGCATCCCGGCGATGTTGATCCCCCGGTTGCCGAGGATCTGGCCGACGATGCCGACGATGCCGGGCCGGTCGAAGTAGGTGAAGAACACCATGTGCTCGGCCGGCGCGATCTCCATGTCGAACCCGTTGACCTCGACGAGCTTCTCGACCTGGCGCGGCCCGGTCAGCGTCCCGCCCACCGAGACGACCTGGCCGTCGGGCAGCGCGCCGCGCAAGGTCACCACGTTGCGCCAGTCCGGGCTCTCCTTGTCGGTCACCAGGCTGACCTCGACCCCGCGGTCGGCGGCCAGCAGCGGCGCGTTGACGTAGGTCACGGCGTCCTCGACGATGTCGCTGAACACGCCCTTGAGCGCGGCCAGCTGCAGCACGCTGACGTCCAGGCCCGCGATCTCGCCGCGGACCTCCACCGCGATCCTGGCCGCGATCCCGCCGGCGACCGCGGTGAAGATGCGGCCGAGCTTCTCGGCCAGCGGCAGCCCGGGCCGGATCATCTCGTCGACCGTGCCGCCCTGGACGTTCACCGCGTCGGGCACGAACTCGCCCGCGAGCGCGAGCCGCACCGAGCGGGCCACCTGGGTGCCTGCCTTCTCCTGCGCCTCATGCGTGCTCGCCCCCAGGTGCGGCGTGACCACCACGTTGGGCAGGCCGAACAGCGGGCTGTCGGTGCACGGCTCGCGGGCGTACACGTCGAGCGCGGCCCCGGCCACCCGCCCGTCGGCCAGCGCGCTGGCCAGCGCGGCCTCGTCCACGAGGCCGCCCCGGGCCGCGTTGACGATCCGGACCCCTGGCTTGACCTGGCGCAGCTGCCTGTCCCCGATGATGCCCAGGGTC
This sequence comes from Streptosporangiaceae bacterium, assembly GCA_035934395.1. Taxonomy (GTDB): domain Bacteria; phylum Actinomycetota; class Actinomycetes; order Streptosporangiales; family Streptosporangiaceae; genus JASHPR01. Next base: position 16,816 of record DASYXX010000243.1, on the reverse strand, counting down.
TCCGCGTTCTTCGGCAGGTGCACGCTGATGAAGTCGGCCTCCGCGAGCAGCTCGTCGAGGCTCACCAGCCGGACGCCGAGCTGGGCCGCGCGCGCGGCGGCCACGTACGGGTCGTGGGCGATCACGTTCATGCCGAAGGACGCGAGCCGCTGCGCGACCAGGACGCCGATGCGCCCGAGACCGAGCAGGCCGACCACCTTGTCCTGCAGCTCGACACCGGTGAACGCGGCCCGCTTCCACTGCCCGCCCTGCAGCGACGCCATGGCCTGGGGCAGGTTCCGCGCGGTGGAAAGCAGGAGCGCGACCGCGTGCTCGGCGGCGCTGACGATGTTGGACATCGGGGCGTTGACGACCATCACGCCGGCCCGGGTCGCCGCCTCGACGTCGACGTTGTCCAGGCCGACGCCAGCCCGTGCGACGACGCGCAGCCGCGGCGCGTGCTCGAGGGCCTCGGCATCGATGGTGGTGGCGCTGCGGACGATCACTGCGTCGGCATCGGCGAGCGCCGACAGCAGCTGCGCCCGGTCGGCGCCGTCGGTGTAGCGGATCTCGAAGTCGGACTCCAGCTGGGCGATCCCGGCCGGTGAGAGTTCTTCGGCGATGAGAACGATCGGCGTGGACACGTTAGCCCTTCGGACGGTGGCGGTCAGGGGCGGGCTGGGCGGGCACATAACATTCTAGCGAGGCTTGTGAAGGCATTCACAAAACCAGCGCACTCCTGGCCTGGCCAGCTGCGGCTTACTGAGCGGGGGCTACGGCCGGTGTCGCGGACGCGGGCGCTTCCCCGGGCTCCAGCGCGGCGTCGGCGGCGGGCCGCGGATCCGGCGCGAATGTGGGATCGGGGTCCTGCGCTGCCCCGGCCGCCGCGGCAGCGGGCGGGCCCTGGCCGTCGGCGTCACCGCGGGTCTCGCTGGCGCCGTCCGCGCCCGACTCGCTCCCGAGGTCGCGGCTGCCGACCAGCGCATCGATGCCGCTCGCGGCCATCGGCTTCGCGATCAGGTACCCCTGGCCGAGCCCGCAGCCCATGCTCCGCAGCAGCTCGAGATGCTCCGGCCGCTCGATTCCCTCCGCCACGACCTCGATGCCGAGGTCGTGGCCGACCTGGATGATCGTGCGGGTGAGCATGGCCAGGGTGGCATCCGCGCCCAGGCCGGCCACGAACGAAGGATCGATCTTGATGATGTCCACCGCGAGCTGCCGCAGGTAGGCGAGGGAGGCATACCCGGTGCCGAAATCGTCGATGGCCAGCCGCACGCCATGACGGCGAAGCTCCGCCAGGCCGTCGGCCATCGGGCCGGCGCCCTCGAGCAGGACCCGCTCGGCGACCTCGAGGGTCAGCGCGCCGGGCGGCAGGCCGCTGTCCTCGAGCGCCGTGAGCACGGACGCGGCGAACCCGGCGGCCGTGACCTGCCGCAGCGAGAAGTTGACCGAGACCCCGACCGGCCAGCCGGAGCTGCGCCACGCGGCCGCCTGGGCGCAGGCCTCGCGCAGCACCTTCTCGCCGAGCGACACGATCAGCCCCGAGTCCTCGGCGACCTTGAGGAACTCGGCGGGCGGGACCGCGTGCCCGCCTCGCGACCAGCGCGCCAGCGCCTCGACGCCGATGACCCGGGACGTCGCGAGCTCCACCACCGGCTGGTACTCCAGCGCCAGCCGGCCGGCCGTGACCGCCGCGCGCAGATCGCTGGCCATCTCGAGCCTGCGGACGACGTCGGCGTGCATCTCAGCCGCGAAGACCTCGACCCGCCCGCCGCCGGAGGCTTTCGCCCGCGACATCGCCACGTCGGCGTTGCGCAGCAGGTGGCCGGGCGCGCCCCCGTCGGCGAAGGCGACGCCGATGCTGGCGGTCAGGGAAATATCGCGGTCGGCGATATGGAACGGCTCGGAGGCGATGACGCCGGCCAGCCGCTCGGCCATCTCGACGATCTCCGGGGCGCTGGCGGCGCTCTCGATGAGTATCGCGAACTCATCGCCGCCCCAGCGGGCCACGGTGTGCTGCGACGGCACAGCCGCGCGCAGGCGGCGGGCGGCCTGGGCCAGCAGCAGGTCACCCGCGCCGTGCCCGACGGAGTCGTTGACCCCGGTGAAGCCGTCCAGGTCGATGAAGACCGCGCCGGCCTGCACCGGCGGGCGGCCTGGCTCGACCGCGGCGGCCCGCTCGATCGCGTCCTTGGCCCGGTCCTCGACGTACGTCCGGTTCGGGAGGCCGGTGAGCCCGTCGTGGAAGGTCAGGTACGTGAGCTGCCTGCGCAGCGCCACCTGGTCGCTGACGTCGCGCGCGGTGATGAGCAGCCGGTCGAGCTCGCTCGTATCGCGGTAGCGGGAGACGGTCGACTCGACGTGACGCCAGGTGCCGTCCGCCGACCGGACCCGGCAGGGGAACCTGCTCGGCCCGCGGCCGCCGGCGGCGGCGCGGATGATCCTGGTGCCGGCGGCCCGGTCCTCCGGGTGAACGAGCTCGGACAGGCACATGCCCTCGAGCTGCGCGGGCGTGTAGCCGTAGGCGCCGACCGCGGGGCTCGCGTAGCTGATGATCGCGTCGCGATCGCAGATGAGGACGACGTCGCTGGTGCGCTCGGCCAGCTCACGGAACCGGTGCTCCGATTCCTGCGAGATCGCCGCCGCCGCGGTCTCCCGCCGGACCAGGTCCGTGATCCTGGCGACCAGCGCGAGCGCGGCGACTCCCGCGCACACGACCACGGCGGGCTCGGTGAACGATCCTCCGCCCAGGGCCCAGCCGATCGCCATCGCCGCGGCGATCGCCGCCGCCAGCGCCGCGACCAGGGTGGCCGTCGGCAGTCCGTTCGGTCCCGGCCAGCCGGGCCGGGCCCGCGCCGTGTCTGCGGCGCCGGTCTCGGCCAGGGATGCGGCGGCCAGCAGGCAGAGCCCGGTGAGCTGGACCAGCAGCGCCCAGACCCCCGGCCGCACCCCGTTGATCCTGGCCCCGACCGCGAGCGCGTCTCCGACGGTGACCGCCAGCAGGGCCAGGTAGGGCGCCAGCCCGAGCCGCCGGGCGCGCACCGCGAGCGCCAGCAGCCCACCGAGCGCGATCAGGTCGGCGATCGGGTGGATCGCCTGAAGCGCGAAGGCCCCGGCCGATTCGTCGGTTCTGCGGTACTCGGACCCGAACACCGCCACCCAGCCGATCACGAACAGCGAGGTGGCCAGCAGGGACGCGTCGGCGAGCCGCGCCGCGACGGTGCGGGCCTGCACGCGGGCGGGGCGCCGGTCGCCGCGGTTCGATCCCCGGCCCTCCGCCCCTTCCCCGCCCGCCCGGGCCAGGCCGACCAGCGCGACTCCCAGCGTCGGCAGGGCCAGCAGCTTCAGCAGGTCCGCGTACGTTAGCGAGGTGCCGGTGCCGCTGGCGGCCATCGCGTCCTCGGCGACGAAACCCGTGCCCCAGAGCAGCGCCACGACCGCGAGCCACCGATAGGCATTCCTAACGCCCGGGGCGTGGCGGAGCGACGCGCGCCACAGGCACGCCGCCGCGGCGACGGCCACCAGAGCCCCGGCCACTCCGGCCAGGATGGCCAGGGTCATCGCGCGCCGCCGGATTCATCCGACCGCACCAAAGCCTCCTTCTCACCGCGTCCCGGGGGCCACCACCGAGCCTCGCCGACTGGTTACGCCGGCCAGGCACGCGTCCCGTCACGGCCGCGGCGCTGCGGTCCGTGATCACCAGTACGAATTGCGTACCGCCAGGCGTTGCGGGGATCGCCGGCGTACTGGACGCGGTTTCGCAATCAGCGATGTGACTTCACTGTACGTGCGCAAGGTCACGCTTCGATTGAGGATGGGCCTACACCGGGAGACAACTTCAGGAGTCTCCTGTAACCACAGTCGTACCCGCTTCCCGCGGGACGCTAGCGCCCGGCACAACGGGGCAAACTGGGTCGGCACGGGGCGCTGCGGGGCCCAGGACCGGCCGTTCCTATCGCGACTGCGACAGTGCAGCCCGGACCCGTTGCGACGGCGCCGGCGGCGTCCTGGGCGTCTGCATGGTGATCACGTTGCCTGATCTGGGGAGAATACTCCTTCATGGAGATAACCCACGCTCCGGAAGATCCTCGAATTACCGAGTTTTCGCAGCTCAGGAGATTATTCCCCATGGATAATCCCCGGATGTCGTTCGAGACCCACGCCCACCCTGACCTGCAGGCCGGGGCGTACGCGAACGCCCTGGCGATCTGGCATACGGCGCACGAGTTCACGTTCGACTTCCTGGTCAGCAGCGAGCCGCCGCAGCCGGGCAGGACCGAGGACGGCGAGGAGGTGATCCGCGCGCCGCACCGGCTCGTGGCCAGGATCCGGATCCCGCCGACGGCTGTGTTCGACATCATCCGGACGATCAACCAGAACCTCACGCTCTACGAGCAGCGATTCGGCCAGATCCGCCCGCCGGGCGCCCAGGCGCCGCTGTATCCGCCCGATGACCCCGCCGACGGCTAGCGGCGCCTCCCAGGCGACCATCAGGCTCGGCGGGTGTCCCTGTGCGCGGCCAGCGCGAGGAATGCTGGGAATAAGGACACGCCCGTAGAGCCCCTTTCACACTTACCAGTGGGTAACTATGCCTTTTTGTTCTAGTTTGATGGGGTTGGCCGACACGAAACCTGTGATATGTACGCGCTCTCGTGATTACGGATAAGTCCTCAAGAACCCTGTGCCGTGTCCGAAAACGATCGGGAGGACGGCAGGGCTTGACGCGCGTGCGGGCGCCTGACAACCGGCATTACGGCTGGAGTTCTCCCGTGATGCGGGGGAAGACCGGCTGCAGCGGAGGCAGTCGGTTCTTAGTCGGGTCGCAGGCGGCCAGCACGCGCCCGGCGAGGTCGGGAAGAAATGGAACCAGTTCCCTGCCGATGTCCGCGCAGGCTCGCGTTAGCAGCGCCAGGCACCCGTCGAGCAGCTTCCCGGCGCCGGGGTCGCCGTTTTTCTCGGCCCTGGCCAGGCGCCAGGGCTCGGACACTTCCACGTGACGATTGGCCTCATCGACGACGTCCCAGATGGCCGTGGTGGCCGCGCGGAAGTCAAAAGCGGCCAGCGCCGAGGCGACGCGCTCGGGTGCCCGATCGCACGCGGCCGCCAGGCGCCGGCCAGCCAGCGCGAGCCGGTCCCCGGGCCGCGGCCCGAACTCTGGCTGGTCTCCCGTCCAGGTGGGGGGCGACGGCACTATTCCCTCCCGGTAGCGGTGCACCAGAGTCACCACCCGGCTGGCCAGATTGCCCAGATCGTTGGCGAGGTCGGCGTTGGCCCGCGCGACCAGCCTGGCCGCGGTGAAGTCGGCATCGCCGACGCGCGGCACCTCGCGCAGCAGCCACCAGCGCACCGCGTCGGTCCCGTAACGGTCGACCAGCACGACCGGGTCCGCGGTCTCCTCGAGCCCGCCCGCCGCAGTCGCAGGCTCCGCTGCAGCGACCACGTCCGCCGCGGCCGCAGCGTCCGCCGTGGCCACCCCGCCCGTCGCAGCCACCCCGCCCGCCGCGGCCACCCCGCCGACCCCAGCCACCCGGCCTGACTTGCTGATCTTGTTGCCGCCGATCGTGAGGTAGTCGTGCACCAGGATGTCGGTGGGCAGCGGCTCGCCCGCCGACAGCAGGATCGCGGGCCAGTAGACGGCGTGAAACCGCAGCACTCCCTTACCGACCAGGTGCACCCGGCGGTCAGCCCCCGTCCACCACCGCCGGTAGTCCCGGCCTTCCGTGCCGTAGCTGAGCGCGGTGACGTAGTTGCCGAGCGCGTCCCACCAGACGTAGATCACCTGGCTCGGGTCGTCGGGGACGGGAATGCCCCAGCCCCGGGCCCGGGCAGTGGAGCGCGACGCGGAGAAGTCTTCAAGTCCGCCCTCGATGAAGCCGAGAACCTCGTTGCGCCGGGCCGCGGGCTCGATCCTGAGCCTGCCGGAGCTGATGAGCCCGTGGAGCTGGTCGGCGTACCGGGACAGGCGGAAGAACCAGTTCTCCTCCGCGACCCGCTGCGGCTTGGTCCCGTGTTCCGGGCACCGGCCGCCCCGCAGCTCGGAAGGCTTGTAGAACTGCTCGCAGCCGACGCAGTACAAGCCCTCGTAGTGCTTCAGGTACAGGTCGCCGCTGGCCGCGCACGCACGCCAGAGCCCTTCCACGCCGGGCAGGTGGCGCGGATCGCTGCCGGTGCGGATGAAGTCGTCGAACGACAGCGCGAGCGGCTCACGCAACGCGGCGAACGCGGCGGCGTTGCGGTCGACGAGCTCTGCGGTGCCGATCCCCTCCGCCTCGGCGGCGAGCACGTTCTTCAGCGAGTTATCGTCGGTGCCGGTCTGGAGCCGTACCTGGTCTCCAGTCAGGCGATGGTGGCGGGCCAGCACGTCGGCCTGGACGAGCTCAAGCGCGAAGCCGAGGTGGGGACGGGCGTTGACGTACGGAATCGTGGTGCTGAGGTAGATCCTCTGCCTGGTCATCGGAACCTCCGTGGAATGGCGGGGCTCCGACCCTCAGACATGAATCGAGGCCCCTGGGGGCCTCGTGTCGGACGTCGTCCGGGCAGCGTGAAGTGGCCCCGCTAGCGGGGCATCATCACCGGCTGTGCGTGCGACGTCATAATCGCTGCAACCGGTTCGGCCCAGAAAACCTTCCCGTACGGAGGCGGGAGCAGTACGTCCAGCCCGTTGCGGCGGTGGCAACCTGCCCGCCGGTCCGCGCTTTATACCCTATTGCGGCTTTCGAGTGAGTCGGCGGCAGCCGTGCCAGTGTGGTCGATGGGCCGTCGACCACACTCTATGGGGGTGGATGGCCCATCGACGACACTCGCTTCCGGGCGCGGCGGCGGCGGTGATGACGTGCCGACGCCCAACGCTCACAACGCGTGGGTTTCGGTCCGGGATCATGGACATCGCCAGCGCGAGCTGCTTCTAGTGAGGTTCGTGGTGCCGATGTGCCAGGAGCGGCATGCCGAACCCCGTCGGCTCAGGCCGGGGGTGGCCGTTCTATTGGCTCGCGCGCCTGCGGGGCGTGATCCGCCGACCCGTCATGCCTGCCAAGCCCTCAACTGCGGTCAGGACTCGGTCAGGCGCTGCAGGATCAGCTCGCGGACCCGTGCGGCGTCAGCCTGGCCCCGCGTGGCCTTCATCACGGCGCCGACCAGGACGCCTGCCGCCGAGGTCTTGCCCGAGCGGACCTTGGCGGCCACCTCGGGATGGGCCTCGATCGCCTCGTCGACCGCGGCCAGCAGCGCGGTGTCGTCGCTGACCACGGCCAGGCCGCGGGCGGCGACGATCTCGTCTGGCGAGCCTTCGCCGGCCAGAATGCCATCGAGCACCTGCCGGGCCAGCTTGTCGTTGAGCGTTCCCGACGCGACGAGCTTGGAGACCCGCGCCACCTCAGCGGGCGTCACCGGCAGCTCAGCGAGCTCGGCGCCCGATTCGTTCGCCCGCCGGGCCAGCTCGCCGCGCCACCACTTGCTGGCCTCCGCGGGCGCCGCGCCCGCGGCGACGGTCTCGGCCACGAGCTCGAGGGCGCCCGCGTTCCGCAGCGCCGCCATTTCGCGGTCGGACAGGCCCCACTCCGCCTGAAGCCGCGCCCGGCGGGCCGACGGCAGCTCCGGCAGCGTGGCGCGGATCTTCTCGACCCACTCCCGGGACGGCGCGATCGGCACGAGGTCAGGCTCGGGGAAGTACCGGTAGTCCTGCGCCTCCTCCTTGCTCCGCCCGGGCGTGGTCGTGCCGCTGCCCTCCTGGAAGTGCCGTGTCTCCTGGATGACGCGGCCGCCGCCGTCGAGGACCGCCGCCTGCCGCTCGATCTCGAACCGGACCGCACGCTCGACCGACCGCAGCGAGTTGACGTTCTTGGTCTCGGTCCTGGTCCCCCAGGCACGCGAGCCGCGCCGGGCCAGCGAGGTGTTGACGTCGGTCCGCAGCGAGCCTTCCTCCATCCGGACGTCGGAGACGTCCAGCGCCCGCAGCAGGTCCCGCAGTTCGGTGACGTAGGCACGGGCGACGAACGGCGCGAGCGCCCCGGTGCCGGGTATCGGCTTGGTGACCACCTCGACCAGCGGGATCCCGGCGCGGTTGTAGTCCACCAGCGAGTAGTCGGCCCCGTGTATCCGGCCGGTAGCGCCGCCGACGTGCAGCGACTTGCCGGTGTCCTCCTCCAGGTGGACACGCTCGATGCCCACGCGCACCAGGGTCTCATCGACCGTGACCTCCAGCCAGCCGTCCGTGCACAGCGGCTCGTCGTACTGGGAGATCTGGAAGTTCTTCGGCATGTCCGGGTAGAAGTAGTTCTTCCTGGCGAACCGGCACCATGACGCGATCGAGCAGTTCAGCGCCAGCCCGATCCTGATCGTGTACTCGATCGCCTCCCGGTTGACCACGGGCAGCGACCCGGGCAGGCCCAGGCAAACCGGGCAGACGGCCGAGTTCGGCTCGGCGCCGAACTCGGCCGGCGACCCGCAGAACATCTTCGTGACGGTGCCCAGCTCGACGTGGGTCTCGAGGCCGATCACCGGCTCGTAGCGGGAGATGGCCTCCTCGTAGGGGACGAGAGCGGCAGCGTCAGTCATGAGAGTTCTCCGAGCCCGTTCGCTTCGTCAAGCAGCGGGTGCCCGCGCCGCGCGTCCAGCGCGGCCTCCACGGCAGCTCCGACCCGGTACAGCCGGTCGTCGGCGAGCACCGGCGCCATAATCTGCAACCCGACCGGAAGCCCGTCCTCCGGCGCGAGCCCGCACGGCACGGACAGCGCGGCGTTGCCGGCCAGGTCCGAGGGGATCGTGCAGAGATCGGCGAGGTACATGGCCATGGGGTCGTCCACGCGCTCGCCGATCGGGAACGCCGTGGTCGGGGTGGTCGGCGACACCAGCACGTCGACCTGCTCGAACGCCGCGTCGAAGTCGCGGACGATGAGCGTGCGCACCTGCTGGGCCTTGCCGTAGTAGGCATCGTAGTAACCGCTGGACAGAGCGTAGGTGCCGAGCATGATCCGGCGCTTGACCTCGGCGCCAAACCCGGCGGCCCGGGTCAGCGACATGACCTCCTCGGCGCTGCGGGTCCCGTCATCACCCACGCGCAGGCCGTACCGCATCCCGTCGAACCGGGCCAGGTTGGACGAGCACTCGCTGGGCGCGATGAGGTAGTACGCCGGCAGCGCGTAGGTGAAATGCGGGCAGGACACCTCGGTGATCTTGGCGCCCAGCGACTCGAGCAGCTCCACCGCCTCGCCGAACCTGGCCAGCACACCCGGCTGGTATCCATCGCCGCTGAGCTCGGTCACCACGCCGACCCGCAGCCCGTTCACGTCGGCCTGCCGCGCCGCAGCCACGACCGGCGGCACCGGCGCGTCGATCGAGGTCGAGTCGCACGGGTCGTGCCCCGACATGGCCTCGTGCAGCAGCGCCGCGTCGAGCACGGTGCGGGCCAGCGGCCCGGGCGTGTCCAGCGAGGACGCGAACGCGACCACGCCATAACGGGAGGAGCCGCCGTAGGTCGGCTTCACCCCGACGATGCCGCACACGGCCCCCGGCTGCCGGATCGAGCCTCCCGTGTCGGTGCCGATGCCCAGCGGCGCCTCGAACGCGGTAACCGCGGCCGAGGAGCCGCCCGATGACCCGCCCGGCACCCGGCTCAGGTCCCAGGGGTTGCGCGACGGGCCGAACGCCGAGTTCTCCGTCGACGACCCCATCGCGAACTCGTCCATGTTCGCCTTGCCGAGGATCACCACTCCGGCCTGCCTGAGCCGCCGGGTGACGGTCGCGTCGTAGGGCGGGCGCCAGCCCTCCAGGATCCGCGACCCGCAGGTCGTGGGCATGTCGGTGGTCGTGAAGACGTCCTTGAGCGCCAGCGGCACCCCGGCCAGCGGGCCGAGCGGCTCGCCGGCGCGGCGCCGTTCGTCCACGGAGGCGGCCGCGGCCAGGGCGGCCTCCGGGGCCACGTGCAGGAACGCGCGCACCCGCTGGTCGACGGCCTCGATCCGGTCCAGGTGCGCCTGGGTGACCTCGACGGCCGAGACCTCGCCGGCGGCGATCGCCTCGGCCAGCCCGGCCGCCGTCATCCTGACTAGTTCGCCGGACATCGAATGGCTAGCTGTATCCCCGTCGCTTCCGGGGCGCATTAAAGGCACCGCCTTCCCTCGTCGCTCGTCGCTGGCGCTCCTCGCTCCTCAGTCCAGGCGGTGCCGCGCCCCTCCAGCTCATACATCGCTCAGTCCTCGGCCAGGATCCGCGGCACGCGGAACCGGTCCTGCTCGGCAGCCGGGGCCTGATCGAGCGCGGCCCGCGCGCCGATCGGCGGCACGATAACGTCGTCACGGAACACGTTGGTGACCGGCAGCGCGTGCGTGGTCGGCGGTATCCCCTCGGCGGCGACCTCCTGCACCCGCGCCACCGCCGCGATGATCACATCGAGCTGGCCAGCGAAGTGCTCGAGTTCTTGCTCGCTGAGCGCCAGCCTCGACAGCCTGGCCAGGTGGGCGACCTCGTCCCTCGTGATCGACATGCAAGCAAGCCTAGCGAGCGCGCGGCGGCGGGCCGAAGTCATTAACCGCCTGCGCCCAGCCGCCCCCCGATTCCCCCTTCACGACGGCAGGCCGGCGGGCGGTGTGGCCGGGGACGGGGGCGGCAGCCCGGACGCCCGGTGGCCGGGGGCGCGGTGGCCGGGGGCGGGGGCGGGGTGGGCGGAGGGGGGGTGGGCGGGGGAAAACTGCGTTGGCTGCACGCCCGCGACGCCGTGCTCGGCCAGCCATGCCGTGGCCGACGCCGCGTTGAGCGGCTTGCTGAAGTGCCAGCCCTGCGCGGCCTTGCAGCCCATGACCCGCAGCGCGGCCGCGACCTTGGCCGACTCGACGCCCTCGGCCACCGAGTCGATGTCAAGCGCCCGCACCAGGTCCACGATGGACTGGACGATTACCTCGTCGTCCGCCGAATCGAGCAGCCGGGAGATGAACGACGCGTCGATCTTCACCTCTCTCACCGGCAGCCGCTTGAGCCGCACCAGGGACGAGTAGCCGGTCCCGAAGTCGTCGAGGCTCAGCGCCACGCCCAGCGCGGCCAGTGCTTCCACCGCGACCGCTGCGTAGGCGGGCTCGCTGGTCAGCACCCGCTCGTTGATCTCCAGCAGCAGCGCCTCAGGCGGCAGCTCATACCGCTCGAGCCCGCGGCCGATCGTCTCCGCGAGGCTCGCGTCGAGCAGGTCGCGCGCGGCCACGTTCAGGGACACCTGAACGGGCAGGCCGTCATGGCGCCATTCCGACGCCTGGGCCATGGCCCGGTCCACGACCTGGAACGTGAGGTCTCGCATCAGGTAGGACTGCTCGACCAGCGGGACGAACTCCTCGGGCGTCATCAGCCCGCGCACCGGGTGCTGCCAGCGGACCAGCGCCTCCATTCCCGCGGTGCGCCCTGTCTCGAGGAGCACCTTGGGCTGGTAATGCAGCTCGAGCTCGTCCCGGTCCATGCCCCGTCGAAGGTCACCGAGCAGCGCGAGGCGGGCCGGGGAGTTGCGGTCGGAGTGGGCCACGTAACGCTCCACGCCGCTGCGGCGCTCCTTCGCCAGGTACATGGCGACGTCGGCGTGCTGCATGAGCAGCTCGAACCCGGTCGCGTCGTCCGGGTAGAGAGCGATGCCGACGCTCGCCTCGATCTCGAACGACATGCCCTCCATGCGGATCGGCTCAGAAAGGGCGGCGCGCAGCCGCGATGCCACTTCCCGGGCCGCGCTGACCTCTCGCACCGACGGGAGCAGCACCGCGAACTCGTCGCCGCCCAGGCGGGCCACCAGGTCGCCGGGCCGCACGCTGTGGGTGAGGCGGTGCGCGACGATCCGCAGCAGGCGGTCGCCCACCGCGTGCCCGAGCGTGTCGTTGACCTCCTTGAAGCGGTCCAGGTCCAGCAGCAGGAACCCGGCCCTGGCCCCCGACCTGGCCGCATCGGCCAGCGCCTCGTTGGTCTGCCGGATGAGCAGCTTGCGGTTGGACAGGCCGGTCAGCTCGTCGTGGTGGGCCTGATGCTCGCGCTGGACGGACAGCGCCGCGTTCATGTAGATGGCCGCCAGCGGGAACGCGAACAGGAGCACCAGCCACGCCGAGCGCGCGGCCATCACGACGGCGACCAGCGGCGCGGCCGCGATCAGCACCAGGCTGGCCAGCGCCTGGAACGGCAGCGCGGCGCGGAGCGTCCGCAGCAGCGGCGCCCGTGAGTGCAGCGCTATGGCGGCCTGGACGAGCACGAAGCTCACCGCGAAGTACGCGATCCCGGCGAGCAGGACCTTGGGAAGGTCGATGCCCTCGATTCGGACCGGGTTCTCGGGCGCGGGATCTATCCCGCTGACGGCCAGGACCAGCCCGGCGGCGGCCATGGCCAGCGTCGTCTGCGCCGCGTTGAACGAGCTCCGGTGCAGCGCTTTGCGCTGGGCCAGGCCGACAGCCAGGCTTGACGTGGCTTTAACCAGCACCGCGACGGGGAATCCCCAGTAGAGCAGCGCGGCAAAGCTGAACGTGAGCGACGCCACCGGAGACTCTGCGCCGGACTTGGTCGGAGTAATGATCGGCCGCATGTCGCCGACCACGACCAGCGCGGCGATGACCCAGAACAGGGGGTGATGGACCAGGTTCTGCAGGCCGGCCAGCCGCGTCATAGCCCAGGCGAAGACCGCGAGCCCGGCCGCCGTCACCGTGGTCATGTGGATCCACAGTGGCGAGCCGACCCGCGGACCGATGTCCCTGGTGTCGTTCGGGTCCTTCATGGGCCGTCCTCATCGGTGCAACCGATTGGGGCTGCAGGTCCTGCCACACTCAGCAGAAGCGTACGGCCAAAATCGTACTTCCCGAAGCCAATTGCATACTATCCGTTACAACATGTCAGGCCGTAGTCATCCAGTTACGCTTCTGTTACTAGCTCGCGGGAGCGCAGAACCGGACTTTGCTGTCTGCTCGCTTCTGGAGCCCCACCTGCCTCCCCTCCCCCTCTGCCCGCGGCGAGCCCTAGCCGCCTGGCTCCGGGGAGCCAGCAGCATCGTGCGCCGCCGCTGGCCCCTGGTCAAGCAGCACGCCAAGCCCGGCCTCATCGAGCACCGGAACGCCCAGTGCGAGCGCCTTGTCGTACTTCGATCCAGGGCTGTCCCCCGCGACCAGGAAGTCGGTCTTCTTCGACACCGATCCGGTCACCTTCCCGCCCCGGCTCGTAATCGCCTCGGCCGCCTCGTCCCGGGTCATCCCGTCCAGCGTGCCCGTAACGACCACGGTAACCCCGGCCAGCGGCCCGGTGGCGGAAGGCTCGCCGCCCGTCGGCACGACGGCCGGGCCAACCCATCCCTCCTGCACGAGCTGAACCCCGGCCGCGCGCCACTTCTCCACGATCGCCGCGTGCCAGTCCACAGTGAACCAGTCCCTTACCGACGCGGCGATCGTCGGGCCGACGTCGTCCACGGCAACGAGCTGCTCGGGCGACGCGCCCCTGATCGCATCGATCGAGCCGAACGCCAAGGCGAGCGCGCGGGCCGCGGTCGGCCCGACATGCCTGATCGACAGCGCGACCAGGATCCGCCAGAGCGGCCTGCGCCGCGCCTCGTCCAGGTTGTGCAGCAGCTTCGCGGCGTTGACGGTCAGCGTGCCCTGCTTGTTGACGAAGAACGGGCAGGTCGCGAGCGACTCAGCGGTCAGCGAGAACACGTCGCCCTCGTCGGATACCAGCCCGCCGTCCAGCAGCGCCATGACCGCCTCGTAGCCGAGCACCTCGATGTCCAGCGCGCCGCGGCCGGCCAGGTGGAATAGCCGCTCGCGCAGCTGGGCGGGACAGGACCGGGCGTTCGGGCAGCGCCAGTCCACGCTCTCCTTCCCGCCCTCCCCGGCCTCGCGCACCAGCGGCGTGCCGCACGCCGGGCACTTCGACGGAAAGTCAAAAGCCCTTTCAGATCCAGAACGCAGGTCGGTGACCGGGCCGACGACCTCGGGAATCACGTCCCCGGCCTTGCGCAACACCACCATGTCGCCGATCAGCACGCCCTTGCGGCCCAGCTCATCCTGATTGTGCAGCGTCGCCCGGTCCACGGTGGACCCGCTGACCTTGACCGGCTCCATCACCGCGAACGGCGTTACCCGCCCGGTTCGCCCGACGTTGACCTGGATGTCGAGCAGCCGGGTGGTGACCTCCTCGGGCGGGTACTTGTAGGCGATCGCCCAGCGCGGCGCCCGGCTGGTGGCGCCGAGCGCGCGCTGCACCTCGAGCCGGTCGAGCTTGACCACCACCCCGTCGATCTCGTACGCGGGGTCGTGCCGGTGCTCGTTGTAGAAGCCGATGTACGCTCGCACCTCGTCCAGACTGCCCACGACCTTGTAGACGTCGCTGACCGGCAGCCCCCACTCGCGCATCCGCTCGTACCAGCCCGACTGGGTCGACGGAACGTCGTCCGGCACCGCCTCGTCTTCAGGGACGGGCATGCTTCCCTCCGCAGGACCGGCCCCGGGAACGGCGAGGCCGTGCACGATCAGGCTGAGCGGCCTGGTGGCGGTCACCCGCGGGTCCTTCTGCCGCAGGGACCCGGCCGCCGTGTTCCGCGGGTTGACGTACAGCGGCTTGCCCGCGTCGGCCTGCCGCTCGTTCAGCTCATGGAACGCGCTCACCGGCAGGTACACCTCGCCGCGCACCTCCAGGACCTGCGGCCATCCCGTCCCGGCCAGCCGCGTCGGCGCCGCAGCGATCGTCCGGATGTTCGGCGTGACGTCCTCGCCGGTCATCCCGTCGCCCCTGGTGGCCGCGCGGATCAGCCGCCCGTCCCGGTACACGAGCGCGACCGCGAGGCCGTCGATCTTCAGCTCGCACAGGTAGGGGCCCACGGCCTCGGTGCCCCCCAGCCGCTCGGTGCGCGCCGCCCAGGCGTCAAGCTCCTCCGCGGAGAACGCGTTGTCGAGGCTGAGCAGCCGCTCCAGGTGCTCGACCGGGGCGAAGTCGGTGGAGATCATGTCGCCGACCTTCTGGGTCGGCGAGTCCGGGGTGCGCAGGTCCGGGTGCAACTCCTCGAGCGCGCGCAGCTCGCGCATGAGCGCGTCGTACTCGGCGTCGGAGACGACGGGAGCGTCGAGCACGTGATAACGGTGGTTGTGCTCGGTAATCTCGGCGCTCAGCTCGGCATGCCGGTGCCGCGCGCCCGCGTCCGCCTCGGTGACTTCGGCTTCGCTCACTGTGCTTCCCCGCTCGCCTCCGGGGCGCTCTTGAGGCGCCGCCTTCCCTCGTCGCTCGTCCCTCGCTCCTCAGTCCAGGCGCCGCCGCGCCCCTCCGGCTCGCTCACTAGTCCCCCTCCTCTATCAGCTCGGGCGCGATCCGGGCCGCCTCGCGGCAGTGCGCCAGCGTCTCCCGCGCGGCCTTCGGCGACAGACCCGCGAGCCCGCACGCAGGGGTCACGACGACCTGCCGCGCGAGTCCCTGCGCATCCAGCGCGGTCCGGCGCCATAGCGTGACCACCCCGGAGGCGGCATCCTTCCCCGCCCCCTCCGCCCCGGCCGCCCTCGCCGCCCCGGCCGCCCTCGCCGCCCCGGCCGCCCACGCCGCAACATCGTCTCTGCTCGGCACGGCTCCGACCAGCAGCCCGAGCCCGGCCTCGGCGACCTCAGCCACGGCATCGATCTCGGTTCGCTCGAGCAGGGCCAGGTCAAAGCTGACCGCTCCCGCGCCGGCCTCCTTCGTTAGAAGAAAAGGAAACCCTGACGCGCAGCAGTGCACCACCGTGAACGTCCCCGCCGCGGCGAGCACAGAACGCAGCGTGTCGGTGGCGGTTATCTCATCGAGCGCGGGCACCGTGCTCAGCCCGCTGGCGGTGCGAACGCGCCCGGCCAGCACCGCGGGCAGCTCAGGCTCGTCGATCTGCACGACCAGCGTCGCGCCGGGGATGCGCTCGCGAACGGCGAGCGCGTGCTCCGCGACCCCCTCGGCCAGCGAGGACGTCAGGTCGGCCAGCGCTCCGGGGTCGGTCAGCGCGGGGTTCACGCTGCGGCTGAGCTCGATCCTGGCCGCCAGCGTCAGCGGCCCGCAGACCTGCACCTTGAACGGCCCCGCGTACCCGTCCGCCGCCTGCTGGATCGCGTCGAGATCGAACGACAGGAAATCGACCGCGCGGCGCTGGTCCCGCCCCGCGTGCGCCGCGAACTTCCACCCGCGCGGCGTGGTCTCGACCGGCAGGTCGACTAGTAGCGACGCGGTCCGCCCGATGATGTCGGCCCCTACCCCGCGCGCAGGCAGCTCGGGCAGGTACGGAAAATCCGGCAGCTCCCCTGTCACCACGGCGCACGCCTGCGCCGGGTCGGTCCCCGGCATCGACCCGACTCCGGTCGCGCTCCCCGCCGACCAGGGATAAGACGTCATGTCGCCGCTCACGACCCAGAGCCTAGCGGCGCCCACCGACGTCAGAAGACGACGAACCCCTTACCAGATGCTCGCCAGGAATCTGCGCGGGGCTCGGCTCGGCAGGGGCTCCGGCGGGCGTCCCATGCTGCGGGCTGTCGCCAGGCAGGTCGGCGAACTGAGCTGGGAGCCCGTCGAGGGTGGACTTCGAGCCGCTGCCCGCGCCCGGGTAACCGGCTCCCTCCGCACTGGTGACGCGCTCCCCGTCGTGAGCCGCAATCTCGAATCTCGCAACCGCGTCGATGACCGTCGCGGTATCGCTGGCTGATCTGTTGCCCTTGAGGTAGGCGCGGAGCGCCGCATGGACGGGTCGTGCTCGGTAGAGCTTCACGGCAGTTGGGCCCAGGACGCGGGCGAGGCGGACAAGCGCTGAGAGGATCACGCCCAGGAGAGCCATGGCCAGAAGCTCTCGAGGGCTTACCTGCGATCCCAGGCGTAGCAGGACACCCGCCGGCAGCCAGGA
>DASYXX010000188.1:0-4426 GCA_035934395.1 Streptosporangiaceae bacterium | reverse complement strand
GCCGGGCGCCCTCGGGAGCGGGCTCGGACGCGCTGCCCATCCGGCGGATGACCCCGTCCTCGACCAGGACCGCCAGGCCGTCGCGCACCGGGCCGCTGGTGCCGTCGAACACGCGGCCGCCGGTCAGCCACAGCCGTCCCTCGCCACGAGGCGGGTCGGCGATGAGAGCAGGAAACCGGTGCGGCACGCTGACCTCCCTGGCATCGCGGACGTAGCCGACGCTACAGGCGTTCCATATTCATAACGACGCCGGCTTGGCGGCATCGCAGGCGTGCTAGAAAGAGTCGGCCGCCGTGAACGACCGCGGCGCAAGGCCGTCAGCACAGCGGAGGGTGCCACGGGTGGGAAGCATCGACTGGGCGACGCCGCTCCCGTTCTTGCGCGTCGGCCACTTCCTCGCCGCGGTCGACACGTACCTGGAGGAGCGAGGGCTGAAGCCGGACCGCCAGACCTTGCCCCTGCGCGATAGCGCTGGATCGCTCACGTTCGCGCCGCCGCCCGAGTTCAACGATGCCGTGCTGTTCGAGCCGCCGGGCCCGTGACCTGCGCAACCGACGTTACAGGTGTTCGAGGGCCATAACGACGGTGGTGCCGGGCTCGAGCGCGTCGCAGACGTGCGGGACGTCGCCGGGATAGGCGACGTAATCACCGGGACCGAGTTCGACGGGCTCCGCGGTGGGGCCGATCAGCGCCCGCCCGGTGCCGATGACCGCGTGCTCCATGGTGCCCGGCTGGTGCGGGTCGGACTCGCGCGGCGGGCCGGGCTCCACCCGCAGCAGGTAGATGTCCCGGCGGGCGTTCGGCGGGCACGAGGCGAGCAGGGTGGCCATGTAGTGGGCGCGCTCGGACGTGACGGTAGTCCCCTCGCCACGGCGCAGCACGGTCACCCGGGGCCGGTACGGCTGGTCGACCAGCTGGCTGAACGGCACGTCCAGGGCGACGCTCAGCGCCCAGAGCGTCTCCAGGCTCGGGTTGCCGGTGCCGGACTCCAGCTGGGACAGGGTCGACTTCGCCACCCTCGCGCTCCTGGCCAGCTCGGACAGTGACAGCCCGGCGCGCTCGCGCTCGCGACGGATCGACGCCGCGATGCGGTCAATCGGGGGCCGGGCGGCCTGTTCCACCATGGTGCGCGCTCCATCGGCTGTTCGTTACATCGGTCGCATGTTCGCCTTGACGAACACCTCAGCACGTGTTCATAATACCGGTTGTGCGTTCGTTCTGGCGAACAGTAGCCAGGGGGGTCTGGAGGGGGCGTCCCCCCGGGCTCGCACTGGACCGCCCGCTGCTCCGCGACATCGGGCTGGTGTGCCTGGCCGACGGTGTCGTCGGGGTGTCGTTCGGCGCGATCGCGGTGTCCGGCCGCCAGCCGGCCTGGGTGCCGCTGGCCATGTCGCCCGGGGTGTTCGCGGGCGGGGCCCAGTTCGCCGCGATATCCATCGTGCTGGGCGGCGGCGGGCTGGCCGCCGCCGTGCTCGCCGGCCTAGTGCTGAACGCGCGGCTGCTGCCGTTCGGCTTCGCCGTCGCCGATGTGCTGGACCTGCGCTGGCCGGCCCGCCTGGCCGGCAGCCACCTGCTGGTCGACGAGTCGGTCGCGTTCGCGCTGGCGCAGCGCGACCCGGGCCGCCGCCGCGCCGCGTTCCTCACCTGCGGCGCGCTGCTGTTCGTGGCCTGGAACCTCGGCACCGCGGCCGGGGTCCTGGCCGGCCGGGCGGTCGGCAGCCCGAGCGCGCTGGGCCTGGACGCGGCCTCGCCGATGGTGCTGCTCGCGCTGGTCCTGCCGGCGCTCCGTGAGCCGCGAACCCGCCGGGCCGCGCTGCTCGGCGCGGCGATCGCGCTGGCCGCCGCGCCGTTCCTGCCCGGCGGGCTGCCCGTGCTGCTCGCGCTGCTCGGCCTGGTAGCCACGGGCCGGCCCGGTCGCGGCGGGCAGCCCGGCCGAAGCCGACCGGACGAGGCCCGGGCATGACCCCGCTGGCTGTCGTGCTCCTCGCCGCGGGTACCTATGCGTTCCGCATATGCGGGCCGTTGCTGCACCGCCGCATCGAGCTCTCCACCCGGGTGCGCGGGATGCTGTCGGTGGCCGCGACCGTGCTGCTGTGCGCGCTGGTCGCCACCTCGGCGCTCACCGTCGGTCACACGTTCGCCGGCTGGGCCCGGCCCGCTGGCGTGCTGGCCGGCGGCCTGCTGGCGGCCCGGCGGGCGCCGTTCCTGGTGGCCGTGATCGCGGCCGTGGTCACCACGGCCATGCTGCGCCGGCTCGGCCTGACCTGAGCGCGCGCGACGTGCCACCGCCCCGGCGACCAGGTCATGCCTCATGGCGCCCTGCGCCGCCGAACCGGATGGATGGCCCGCTGTGCGGGTAACAGACGGATCAGTGGGCCATCCACCTTGTTCGAGCACAGGCTTTGAGCAAGGAGCTCGCAGCAGGCACCGGCCCACCGTCTCGAAGCCGACCACCCACGCTCGCGCGTCTCGCCGCGGGAACCTCCATCACGTGGCTTTCAGGCGTCTTCGCCCTCGGGCGCGGCCCGGCGGAGGTCGCCGACGATCTGCGCGAGGACGTCGGGACCGAGCGCGTAGGGCGTATAGAGCGTCATCCTGGTCATCACGTCGCCGTAGCGGCGCACCAGCTCGGCGGCCACGGCAGCCGGCTCGGCCACGACCGCGAACGTGTTCAGGACGGTCTCGTCGATGGCCTCGCCCATCTGCTTCCACTGGCCCTGGAGCGAGAGCCGGTGCAGCTCCTCGGCGAGCTCGCCCCAGCCGTGCAGCTCCAGCACGGGCCGGTAGGCCGGCGTGGAGCCGTAGAACGCGATCTGCCCGCGGACGCCGCGGCAGGCCTGCGCGAGCTCCTCCTCGGTCCGGCCGGTGGCGACGAACGGGGAGCCGGACACCTGGTAGCCGGCGAGGCCGCGGCCCGCCCGGCCGCGTTCCAGCGCCGGCCGGGTGATCTCGCGCAGGTATCGCTCGGTGGTGAAGGCGTGGCAGAGGAACCCGTCGGCCACCTCGCCCGCGACCGCGGTCATGACGTCGCCCACGCCGGCCAGCAGCACCCTGGGCGCGCCGTGCAGGTTCGGCCCGGGATCGAAGAACGGCGTCATCAGCGTGTGTGTGTAGTAGTCCCCGCGGAAGTTCAGCCTGGCGCCGTCGTTCCAGCAGTCCCAGATCGCCCGCATCGCCATGATGTACTCGCGCATCCGCGGCGCCGGGTGTGACCACGGCATGCTGAACCGCCTCGTGATGTGCGCCCTGATCTGGGAGCCGAGGCCGAGCAGCAGCCGCCCGCCCGACAGCAGCTGCAGGTCGTTCGCCTGGACCGCCATCGACATGGGGCTGCGCGCGAACGCCACCGCGATCCCGGTTCCCAGCTCGATCGATTCTGTGGCGACCGCGGCCAGACCGACGGCGAGGAACGGGTCGTGCTTGACCTCGCCGGTCCACGCGGCCGCGTAGCCGGCGCTCTCTGCGGCGGCCGCGGCCTGCCGGCAATCCACCGACGCGCCGACCGGCAGTACGGTATCGACGTGCAATGACGTGCTCCCTTCGCTGGCGGTGGCGCCGAGACGGGTGCCACTCGACGGGCGGCGGCGGCCCGGCACCCGCTGGTTTCCATGATCCGGGTGAGTGCTCCGAAATGAGAGGATTTTGCGGCGGCTCGCAGGCCGGGAGGTGCCCCGGCGTGCCCAGTCGTGGCGGGGCTGCCCGCCACCGCGTCCGCGGCCGCCCGTTATGCGGCTTTCGCCCTATCCCGCGCGGCCTGGCCGCTGGGGTCGATGGGCCACGGACCACAATCCCCGGGGACTCCGCGCCCGGCGCGGCACGCTTGAGCGTCGGGCGCTGCCCTAGCCCGGATCAGGACCGGTGGCCACGGGGCGGGCGGGGTCGGTGATCCAGCCAGACCAGGACCCGACGTACAGGGCGGCGGGGACGCCCGCCAGCTCGAGGGCGAGCACCTCGTGCGCGGCGGTCACGCCCGAGCCGCAGTAGGCCCCGACCGCGGCGCTCGCCTCCGCGGCGGCCCCGCTCGCGACGGGGACGCCCAGCGCGGCGAACCGACGCCGCAGCTCCCCGGGCGGGAGGAAGCGGCCGTCGCCGGCCACGTTGCCGAGGGTCGGCGCGCTCACGGCCCCGGGGATGTGGCCCGCCACCGGGTCGATGGGCTCGGTCTCGCCGCGGTACCGCTCCCCCGCCCGCGCGTCGAGCAGCACGCCGGAACGGGCCAGGGCGGCGGCGCCCGGCGCGTCCAGCAGCGGCAGGTGGCCCGGGACCGCGGTGAAGTCTCCCGCCGCGCGCGGCTCGTCGGTGGTGACCGGCTGCCCGGCCGCCGCCCAGGCGCGGAACCCGCCGTCGAGCACCTGAACCGGCCCGTGACCGAAGTAGCGCAGCGTCCACCAGGCGCGGGCGGCGATGGTCGAGTCGCCGTCGTCGT
>DASYXX010000181.1:0-5739 GCA_035934395.1 Streptosporangiaceae bacterium | reverse complement strand
TGCGGCCGACGGAGCTGTCAGCGGCTGACCTGTACGTGTTCAGCTCGCCCGGGCGCATCGGCAAGCCGATCGGCGGGATGCGCCGGTTCCTGGCGAAGGTGACCTTGCCGGCGGGCACCGACTATGCCGTGCTGACGACCGAGGCCGCGCCGAAGCCGGACCGCAAGACCGGACGGGTGCCGACCGAGGAGGAGCTGGCCAGGTGGCAGCGGGTGCGGCCGATCATGAACGAGATTCTCCAGGGCAAGGGCCTGGTCAAGGTCGCCGAGGACAAGATCCTGGTCACCGGGATAAAGGGGCCACTGGAGGAGGGCTGGCAGGCGAAGGTGGCGGCCTTCGCGGGCAGGCTCCCGATCCGCAGTGCGGCAACCTGACGTCGCCGGCCACCGTCCTGGCCGCGGTGATCGCCGCTATCGCGAGCATGACGAGACCTGCCAGCAAGTACAGGTTGCCTGCGAGCAGCTGCAACCCGGCCCAGTGGTACTCAGGGTGAATCTCGCCGACGTCGTACGGCGTGTAAGGGGCATACCAGATCAGGCCCCACGGGACCGCCGAGCCACCACCTTTCCACACACTTGGCCAGGCCCCGAACACCACTGCCACCAGTCCAGCGGACGCCGACCACGCCACGCGCAGAACCCCCCGCGCACAGGCCGCCAGGTCCGTGAGTACCGCGAGCGCTGGTGCGACCCACACCCAGTGGTGGTCCCAGCTCACGGGCGACACGATGAGACCGGTCACGGCGCACACGACCCAGCCGTGCACCGGCCCTCGGTGCCGGTGCATCGAGGCCGCCAGCAGAAGGCCGGGTCCGCCGGCAAGCACCGCGAGCGCCAGCCACACCGCGGCCGGAGGCACGGATCCGGCAAGCCGCGCGGTCACGCCCAGCAGCGACTGATTCGCCAGGAAGCCGACAAAGCCGGTACGGCGCGCGTTCAAGAAGGCGCCCCCCAGCCACCACGTGACCGAAGCCCGCGGGAGCAGCAGGGCGCCGGCGACGACGGTTGCCGTGAACGTCCCGGCCGCGGTGGCCGCCTCGCGGTGGCGGCCGGTGAGGAGCAGGTACGGGATGAAGATCAGCGCGACCAGCTTGATTCCGGCCGCCACCCCCAGGCATCCCCCCTTCCATCGGCGCCTCGCCGTCGACAGGTCCCGTACTACAAGCAGCATGAGCAGCAGGTCGACCTCTCCGGTGTGCAGGGTCCGCTGGACCGGCTCGAGCCAGAGCGCGACCGCGCTGACAGCGCATGCCGCGCCCAGCCGAGAGGTCCCATGCCAGCCGAGCCCGCCGAATGCGAGCCACACGGTCGCCAGCAGGGCGGCCACGCTGGCCGCCAGCATCAGCCAGGTCGTCAGCCCCCATGGGAGCACTGACCCGGCAATGCAGAGCGCTGCCGCGAACGGGGTGTAGGTGAACCGCAGGCCAGGCGACTGCTGCCACTGGTACAACTGGCCGGGACTTCGCCTGGCAACCAGTCCCGCGTCGCGGTACACGGCCAGGTCAACGTCGCTGAGCAGCACATGTGGATGCAACGCCACGTTGGCCGAATACAGCCCGATGGCTACCGCCAGCGCCAGCGCCGAAGGCCACATCACCCAGTCCCTGCCGCGGCATTCTCCAGGCTCGCCCGGCACCTCCCGCAGCCCATGTCTCGCGCTCGCCACGTCCGGCCCCTTCCAAACCCGCAAACGGAAGCCGCGATGGGTATATCAGGACACTGCTGCCCAATGCGGGCACGGAGCCGGGATTTAACCCCGGCCTAAGTGCGCCTTGGACGAGCTAAGGCGAGGGGACCATCCGGCTTCTCGCGGATCCGAATTGCGCGGTGTGCGGGCCGACCGCTCGGCCCCGTAGCCCCGCGTCCTTTCGTCTTGGTCCCTCTCGCCGCTCTGATCCCACGGCAGTACCGGGCCGGGCACCAGGGACCAAGGGCCGGAGGCCTCGGGACCTTGGTCCCACCTGGCGACCATCCGGGTCCTTCGCCCCTAACAACACCCCTGAGCTGCTGGAACGATGGACTTGCTGACAGCATGAAGGGAGCGCCCGGGCAAGGGGCGGCGGGGGAAGAGGAGCAGGCCGTGAAGGACGGAACGCCGGGGGGCGGCGTGCTGCTGCTGGAGGCCGCCGACCTGGACCGGCTGCATGGCGCGCTGCGGGACGCCGGATACCGCGTGATCGGGCCCACGGTCCGCGGCGGTGCGATCGTCCTGGCCGAGCTCGGGTCAGCCGCCGACCTGCCGTTCGGCTGGGGGGTGTCCCTGGAGCCGGGCGGCTACCGGATCCGGCCGCGTGACGACACCGCGGCGTTCGGGCATTCGGCAGGCCCGCAGTCGTGGAAGCAGTTCCTGCACCCGCCGCGCGAGAAGCTCTGGTCGGCGCGCCGGGCGGGCGACGGATTCGAGGTGGAGACCGCCGGTGAGCAGGCCCCTGGTCTCGCGGAGCTTGCTCCGCAATCAGATTCTGAAGGGGGGTCGTCCCCGATAGGCCTAGGGCAAACACGGCTGGCGTTCGTCGGGGTGCGCCCGTGCGACCTGCACGCGATCCAGATCCAGGACCAGGTGCTCGGCCGCGGCGAGCACGCCGGGTCGCGGTATGCCGCCCGCCGCGCCGGGGTGTTCATCGTCGCGGTCAACTGCACCGAGCCCGGCGAGACCTGCTTCTGCACGTCGATGGGCACGGGCCCGGAGGCGGGGCCCGGCTACGACCTGGCGCTGACCGAGATGACCGGCGAGGGCACCCACCGGTTCCTGGTCGACGTGGGCTCGCCGGCCGGTGCCGACATGCTCGCCGGCGTGCCGACCCGGCCGGCCGACGAGGCAAGCGCGGATCACGCCCGGACCGCGGTCGCCGAGGCCGCGGGCAAGATGGGCCGGTCGATGCCCGCCGGCATCCTGCACGAGCTGATGGCGGCCAGCGCGGACGCCGCACGCTGGGATGACGTCGCGTCCCGGTGCCTGACCTGCGGCAACTGCACGATGGCGTGCCCGACGTGCTTCTGCACGTCGGTCGAAGACGTGACCGACCTCAGCGGCGATCACGCCGAGCGCTGGCAGTCCTGGGCTTCCTGCTTCGACCTTGATTTCTCCTACCTGCACGGCGGCGCGGTGCGCTCCTCGCCCCGCAGCCGTTACCGGCAGTGGCTGACCCACAAGGTGGGCACCTGGCACGACCAGTTCGGCAGCTCCGGCTGCGTCGGCTGCGGCCGGTGCATCGTCTGGTGCCCGGTGGGCATCGACCTGACCGAGGAGGTCGCCGCGCTGCAGGCCGAGGCAGAGCAGGCGGGCAGGCGCCAGGCCACGACCGGAGGAGAGCGACCATGAGCGGCACGGAGTCACCCGGGTTCGCCGACCACGAGTTCCTGCGCGGAATGTCGCCCGAGGACGTGGAGCTGCTCAGCGGCGCCGCCGTCCGTGTCTCGATCCCCCCTGGCCGGCGGCTCTTTGACGAGGGCGCCACGGCTGACAAGTGCTGGCTGCTCACGGCGGGCCACGTGGCGCTGGACCTGCACAGGCAGCCCGGGCAGCCGAACCTGATCATCGAAACCCTGGGCCGCGGCGACGTGCTCGGCTTCTCCTGGCTGGCCCCGCCCCACAGGTGGCAGTTCGGCGCCCAGACGGTCGAGCCCACCACCGCGTTCGAACTGAACGGCCCGGACGTGATGGCGCTGTGCGACAGGCACCCGGAACTCGGCTACCAGCTCGCCCTGCGGATGCTGGCCGCGGCCGTGCGGCGGCTGCAGGCCACCCGGATCCGGCTGCTCGACCTGTACGGTGCGCCCCGCCAGGACGTTGAGGCGCGATGAGCATCGAGGCGATCCCCGCACGGTACCGGGTTGCCTCCCGGGAGGCGGAGACCTACGACACCGTAACGCTCGGGCTGGAGCCCGTTGACCAGCCGATCGCGGCGCACCAGCCGGGACAGTTCACCATGCTCTACGCGTTCGGCATCGGCGAGGTGCCGATCTCGATCAGCGGCGGGCCGGCCGGCATCGGGCTGATCCAGACGATCCGCTCGGTGGGAGCGGTCACCAGGGCGCTGTGCGAGGCGGGCGAGGGGCAACTGGTCGGCGTGCGCGGGCCGTTCGGAACGGGCTGGGGCGTGGCCGACGCCGCCGGGCAGGACCTCATGGTGGTCGCCGGCGGCATCGGTCTCGCGCCGCTGCGCGGCGCGCTGCTCGCGGCGCTCGCGGCCCGCGAGCGGTACCGGCGGATCACGCTGCTTATCGGGTCCAGGACCCCGGACGACCTGGTGTTCGCGGGCGAGCTGGACGCCTGGCGGGAGCGCGGCGCCGACGTACAGGTCACCGTCGACCGTGCGGCGGCCGGCTGGCGCGGCCACGTGGGCGTGGTCACCCAGCTGATCGACCGGGTGGACGTCGACCCGGCCGCGACCCTGGCGCTGGTCTGCGGGCCCGAGGTGATGATGCGGCTCACGGCGCGGGCCCTGTGCGACCTGGGCGTCGCGGCGGGGAGCATCCGCGTCTCGCTGGAGCGGAACATGCGGTGCGGCACCGCCGAGTGCGGTCACTGCCAGCTCGGCCCGCTGCTGCTGTGCCGCGACGGCCCGGTCGTCAGCTATCAGCGGGTCGCCCCGCTACTCAACGTTAAGGAGCTATGAGATGCCGCGCCCGAAGCTGGCGGTCTGGAAGCTGGCCTCTTGCGACGGCTGCCAGCTCACCGTGCTGGACTGCCAGGACGAGCTGCTCGCGCTGGCGGCGGAGGTCGACATCGCCCACTTCACCGAGGCGACGAACACCGACGAGCCCGGCCCGTACGACGTCTCGCTGGTCGAGGGATCGGTCACCACCGCGCAGGACGCCGAGCGCATCCGGTGGATCCGGGACCAGTCACGGACCCTGGTCACGATCGGCGCGTGCGCGACCGCCGGGGGCATCCAGGCGCTGCGCAACTTCGCCGACGTCGCCGACTTCGCCGCGGCGGTGTACGCGCGGCCCGAGTACGTGCGGACCCTGGCCACGTCCACGCCGGTCGCCGACCACGTCGCCGTCGACTTCGAGCTGCGCGGCTGCCCGATCGACAAGCGCCAGCTTGTCGAGCTGATCTCGGCGCTGCTGGCCGGGCGCAAGCCGCGCATTCCCGGTCACAGCGTCTGCTACGAGTGCAAGCGCCGCGGCAACACCTGCGTCATGGTCGCGCACGGGACGCCCTGCCTCGGACCGGTGACCCAGGCCGGATGCGGCGCCATCTGCCCCGCCTACAACCGTGGCTGTTACGGCTGCTTCGGTCCGGTGGCCGAGCCGAACACCGCCTCGCTCATCCCCCAGTTGCGGCACCTCGGCATGACCGACGACGGCATCGACAGGGTCTTCTCGACCTTTAACGTCGCCGCTCCAGGCTTCACGCCGGCCTCGCGCGGTCAGGCCCTGGGCCGCGGTCCGCAGCAAGATCCTCAAGAACGGCAGCAGTAAGAGCCTCTGCGGCTCCGGCAACGGCAGGAGACAGGCCGACGCCCTGGCGGACGTCGGCCGCCTCGACGGCGTGGACGATGAGGCGCTCGGGCATCCGGTCGAGCGCCCGGGCCAGGGCGATCGACTGGCCCAGGCTGAGCCCGTGCGAGCTGACCGGGTGGGCGCCCGCGTCAGCCGCCCGGTCAACGACGATCCGGTGCAGCCGGCCAGGGAAGGGGGAAGGGGAGCTGGGTGGGGGGTCGGCCAGGACCGCGTCGACGACCACCGCGAGCGTGGCCCCGGTCCAGGCCTCGATCATCCGGGTCGGGTC
>DASYXX010000175.1:0-13311 GCA_035934395.1 Streptosporangiaceae bacterium | reverse complement strand
TCATCCCGTACCGGCTGGAACTGGAGGCGCTGCGCCGGATCCCGGCCCGGGTGTTCGGCATCTGGATGAGCCTAGAGCCCGCCGTCGCCGCGCTCGTCGGACTTGTGCTGCTCAGTGAGGCGCTCGCGGCGAGGGAATGGGCGGCGATCGTCTGCGTGATGGTGGCCTGCGCGGGCGCGGCCCGCGGCGCCGCCGAGCCGGGCCCGGCGGCGGAGGGCGCGCCTCCCCCGCCACCTCCGTAGTGGGCCGGGCCTCTCGGCTGGCCAGCCCTCGGCCGGATGCGGCAGGCCCCTACCATGGGATCCGTGCCTGGCCACCTCGCCGCCCGGGGCGCTGTCGCCCGTGACAGCGTCGGCCCTCGCGCGCCGGGAGCGCGCGGCTGGGCCTGGCGGCTGGCGCAGCCGGTGCTCGCGCCGTCGCCGGCCTCGATGCGGCGGATCGCGCTGGCCGGCGTGGTGGCCTCCGCCGGGATCATCATGACCGGTGCCGGGGTACGGCTGACCCAGTCCGGCCTGGGCTGCCCGGACTGGCCGAGGTGCACGGCCACCAGCATCGTCGCCTCCGGAGCCACGGGCGATCCGCTGATCCACCGCTGGGTCGAGTTCGGGAACCGGCTGGTGACCGTCGCGATCTTCGTGATCGCCGTGGTGGTCTGGGTCGCGGCCTGGCGGTACCGGCCCGATGGCCGGCGCCGCGCCGACCTGGTGTGGCTGGCCTCGGCGCAGCCGGCCGGGATCGTTGGCCAGGCCGTTCTGGGCGGCATCGTCGTGCTGACCAACCTGGACCCGGTCTGGGTCTCGTTCCATTTCGTGTTCTCCATGGTCCTGGTGGCGGCCGCGGTGGCGCTCTACGTGCGGTGCGCCGAGGGCCGGGGCCCCGCCCGGCTCCTGGTCGCGCGTGAGCTGCGGCTGTTCGCCCTCGGCGCCGTGGCCGTGCTCGGCGTCATGATCGTCGCCGGGACCGTCGTGACCGGCACCGGGCCGCTGGCCGGCGGCAGGCTCCCGGACGGCCGGCTGATCCCGCGCTTCCACCTGCCGCTCAGCGGCGTCACCCAGTTCCACGCCGACATCGGCTGGCTGCTGGCCGGGCTCGCGATCGCGCTGGTCCTCGGCCTCCGGCTGACCCGCGCGCCACGGCTCGCGGTCAGGCTGGGCTGGGTGCTGCTCGCGCTGATC
The DNA here is from genome assembly GCA_035934395.1 of Streptosporangiaceae bacterium. Classification (GTDB taxonomy): domain Bacteria; phylum Actinomycetota; class Actinomycetes; order Streptosporangiales; family Streptosporangiaceae; genus JASHPR01. Next base: position 12,136 of record DASYXX010000175.1, on the reverse strand, counting down.
GGCGCGCAGGGAGTCATCGGATACGCCCAGTACTTCAGCGGCCTGCCCGCAGGCCTGGTCTGGGTCCACGTCAGCGACGCGACGCTGATCTGGATCACCGCGATCCGGCTCCCGTTCGCGCTCCGCGACCGGGGCCCGCTGGCTGACGGCACCGTGGCAGGCGGCACCGTGGCGGACGGCACCGTGGCTGCAGACGCCCTCGCCGCGGACGCCATGGCCGCCGACCCCCGGTCGGCTCTGTCTCCCGATGCCCATCCCCGGTAGCCTCGGCCAGCCGGCGGCGCGCCGGGTGATCAGCGCGGCGGCCGTGTGGCGCACCGGGCAGGGCGCCCAGGTGCTGGTGATCGCGATTGACGGGCACGGCGCCGCGGGCAAGTCGACGATCGCCGCGGCCGTCGCCGAGTCGACCGGCGCGACGCTGGTCCACACCGACGATTTCTTCGATCCCGCACCGCCACGCGAGCCGGCGCTGGGTGGCTACTACGACTGGCGCCGGCTCCGGGCCGAGGCGCTCGAGCCGCTCCGCGCCGGGCGCGCCGCGCAGTTCCGCCGGTTCGACTGGGAGCGCGGCCACGGGCTTGACGGCACCGTCTCGGTAACGCCTGGCCCCCTGATCGTCCTGGAAGGCGTGTTCTCCGCCTCGCCCGAGCTGTCCGACCTGGTGGACCGGTCGGTGTTCGTCGACACCCCCGAACCGGAACGCCTGCGGCGGCTGCGCGCCCAGACGACGCCCTCCGAATGGGACGACGAGTGGCTGAAGGCCGAGCAGGCCTACTTCGGCCTGATCCGCCCGCCGTTCTCCTTTGATCTCATTGTCTCCGGCACCATGCGAAAGGTGGCCGGCCGGTTAACATAGAGACACAACAACACGGGAGCTCGGGCGGACCGGGCTGAGAGGGTGGCTGGCCACGCGGCCTGCGCGCCACCGACCGTTTGAACCTGGACCGGGTAATGCCGGCGTAGGGAGGCAGGCGCGATGACCGCAGCCGTTTCAGCAGTCAGTCGTTTCAGCGGTCATCGCGGCAGAACCGCAGTGCTCGGCGCGTCGCTCGCCATCGCCCTGGCCGCGTGCGCCTCACCCGGCGCGAACGGCAGCGGCTCCCCGGGAGCCGGCCCGCCGGTCCGGGGCGGCATCGCGTACTTCGCCGAGCAGCCGCTGACCCCGCCCACCTACATCTTCCCGCTGGTGTCCGGCCAGTACTTCACCGTGACCAACACCAGCGACTTCCAGACCCTGCTCTACCAGCCGCTCTACTGGTATGGCGACCGCGGCGACACCTCGGTCGACTACCGCCACTCGATCGGCAACCCGCCCGTCTACAGCGACGGCGGCCGGGTGGTCACGATCAGGCTCAAGCCCTACGCCTGGTCCGACGGCGAGACCGTGTCCGCCCGCGATGTGGGGTTCTGGATCAATCTGGTCAAGGCCAACCGGGCCGCCTGGGCGAACTACGTCCCCGGCGGCTTCCCCGACAACATCGTCTCCTGGCGGGCGCCCGGCCCGGCCACCGTGGAGCTCCGCCTCAACGCCAGCTACAACCCGTTCTGGTTCACCTACAACGAGCTGTCTCAGATCACGCCGCTGCCCATCGCCTGGGACCGGACGTCGCTGACCGCGCCGGCACCATCGCCCACGGCGGCGAACCTGCCCGACACCACCGCCGCGGGCGCCAGGGCCGTGTACGCGTTCCTCAACGGGCAGGCGACGAAGGTCGCCAGCTACGCGACGAGCCCGATCTGGTCGGTGGTGGACGGGCCGTGGAAGCTGGCCGGCCTGACCAGCGACGGCACCGCCACCTTCGTGCCCAACCCGAGCTACTCCGGCCCGCAGAAGCCGCACCTGGCCAGGTTCGTCGAGCTGCCGTTCACGTCAGCGGCGGCCGAGTTCTCGGTGCTGCGGGCCGGCCAGGCCAGCGGCGGGCCCGGCACGTCCGGCCAGCAGATCTCGGTCGGCTACGTGCCGAGCAACGACCTCCCGCAGCAGCCGACCCTGCGGTCGCAGGGCTACCAGCTCGTCAGGGACATCCCGTTCGGCTTCGACTACCTGGAGCCGAACTTCAACAACCCGAAGGTCGGGCCCGTCTTCCGGCAGCTCTACTTCCGCCAGGCGTTCCAGCACCTGATCGACCAGACCGGGTGGATCCACGCCTACTACGGCGGCCTCGGCGTGCCCACCTACAGCCCGGTTCCCGCCCAGCCGCCAAACCCGTACGCGAACGCCAGCGCGTCGGCCGACCCGTATCCGTTCAGCGTGCCGGCCGCGCGAGCCCTGCTGGCCGCGCACGGCTGGACGATCGTCCCCGACGGGCACAGCACCTGCGCCAGGCCCGGCCCGGCGGCTAACCAGTGCGGCCCGGGCATCAGGGCAGGCCAGGCCCTCGACTTCACGCTCATGTACCCGAGCGGCCTGCCGTACGCCGACGGCTCCATGACCGATCTCCAGTCGGTGGCCAGGCAGGTCGGCATCGAGATCGCGCTGGACCAGGTGACGGCGGCCACGGTCACCGCGACGATCTTGTCCTGCGCCCCGTCGTCGGCTTCCTGCGGCTGGGAGCTCGGGAACTACGGCGCCGCATGGCTGTTCCAGCCCGACCACTACCCCAGCGGCGACGAGATCTTCCAGACCGGCGCCCAAGGCAACGTGAGCAACTTCTCGGACCCCGCGATAGACAAGCTGATCATCGCGACCACGAGGGCCCCGGCGGCCGGGGCCCAGGCGGCGCTCGACGCGTACGCCGACCAGGTGCGGCTCCAGCTCCCGGATTTCTGGCAGCCGAGCCCCGGCACCCTGGTCACCGTCTCGTCGAACCTGCGCGGCTTCGTGCCGAACGCCTACGACTTCATCAGCCCCGAAGAGTGGTACTTCACGAGGGGATGACGTGGCCGGATACCTGCTCCGGCGGGTCGCCCAGGCGGTGATCGTCGTGCTCGGGGTGACCGCGGTGACGTTCATCCTCGAGCACCTGATCCCGGGCAGCCTGGCCCGGGCGATCCTCGGCACCCGCGCCAGCGCCGCCGAGGTCGCGGCGTTCAACCGGGCCAACGGCCTCGACCATCCCCTGATCGAGCAGTATCTGGTGTTCCTCGGCCGCCTGGCCCGCGGCGACCTGGGCTATTCGTACCGGCTGAACCAGAGCGTCGACTCGCTCGTCCTGCACCAGCTGCCGAACGACATCGTCCTCGTCGGCACCGCGCTCATGCTGGCCCTGGCGATCGCCATCCCGCTGGGCATCATGCAGGCGGTGAACCGGAACCGCGCCGTCGATCACGCCGCCACCTCCGCCGCGTTCGCGCTGTACTCGATGCCGTCGTACTGGCTGGCGATCCTGCTGATCGCAGGGCTCTCGATCGCCGTGCACGCGCTGCCGCCCGAGGCGCCGCAGACGGCCTCGGTGGGCGGGCTGCTGGCCGATCCCCGGGCCCTGGTCCTGCCGGTGCTCACGCTCACCCTGGTCAACGTCGCGCTGTTCAGCCGCTACATGCGCTCGTCCGCGATCGCCACGCTGGCCGAGGACTACGTCCGCGTGGCCCGGGCCAAAGGGCTGCCCACCCGGCTCGTGCTCAGCCGTCACGTCCTGCGTAACTCCCTGATCTCGGTCACGACGCTCATCGGCCTGTCGTTCCCCGCGGTGCTCACCAGCGGCCTCGTGGTCGAGTACGTCTTCAACGTCCCCGGGGTCGGGCTCACGTACTACACGGCGGCCGTGAACGCCGACTACCCGGTCGAGCTCGGCATCACCGTGCTCGTCGGCATCGTCACCGTGCTCGGCAACCTCCTCGCCGACGTCGCCTACGCGGTCCTGGATCCCAGGGTCCGCTATGACTGAACCCGCCCCGCCGACGGCCCGCCGGCCAGTCCCGAACCGCATCGATGGAGCATCGATGCGGATACAGCAGCATCAATGTTCCATCGATGCGGTTCCCGGAGGGGCGGGCCAGCCGGGGGGCGCGGGCCAGCCCGGGGGCGCGGGGGTGGTTCGGGGCCACGGCCGCGGGGGGGCGCTGCGGGCCTTCGCGGCCCACCGCCTCGGGCTGGTCGGCCTGGCCGTCATCGCGGCCCTGGCGGCCTTCTGCTTCCTCGGGCCGCTGCTGTACCACACCGACCAGGTCCACGCGAACATCCAGCTCACGAACCTCCCGCCGGGCCGCGCCCGCCCGCTCGGCACGGACGCCAACGGCTACGACATCCTCGGCCGGCTGATGGTCGGCGGCCAGGCCACGCTGGAGATCTGCTTCGCCGTGGCGGCGCTGGCCACGGCCTGCGGCGTGTTCTGGGGCGCCGTGTCCGGCTACGCAGGGGGCCTCGCCGACTCGATCATGATGCGGGTGGTGGACATCGCGCTGGCCATTCCGGCGATCTTCGTGCTCATCTACCTTGCCTCGGTTTTCCGGCCCACGGTCGCCCTGCTCATCGTCGTGCTCTCGGCGCTGTCCTGGCTCGGGCCCGCCCGGCTCGTGCGCGGCGAGGTGCTCTCCCTGCGCACCCGCGAGTTCATCCAGGCCGTCACGATCATGGGCGGGCGCAGGCTGCGCGTGGTCGCGCGCCACCTCATCCCGAACACGGCGGGGACGATCGTGGTGAACGCGACCTTCCAGGTGGCCGACGCGATCATCCTGCTCGCGACGCTGAGCTTTCTCGGCTTCGGGCTGCCGCCCCCGGCGGCCACCTGGGGCGGGATGCTCTCCCAGGGCACCACGTACCTGCTCGACGGGTACTGGTGGGAGGTCTACCCGGCCGGATTCGCGATCATGCTCACTGTGGTGGCGTTCAACCTCGTCGGCGACGCCGTCACGAGCGCGCTCGACGCCAGGCTCCGCCCGGCTTGACCATCCGGCGGCGGCCTGCCCGGGCAGGACTTCACCGGCGGTTAACTGACGGGCGAGTGATCAGCGGCTCGTTGCGGGATAGTGTCGGTCACGTGAGCTCTCGGCGCCTCGGCTGCGTACATCCAGGGGGCACGGAAGCGTTCTCAGCGCGGAGCGACGGCACGAACGCCAAGCTGGGGACGGAGGGAAAGGTTCTCAGCGCGGAGCGACGGCACGGACGCCAAGCTGAGGACGGAGAGAAAAGGAGTGGAAGCCATGAATTCCCGGTCTGACGACGCACTGTCCCAGCTGACCGCGGCGGGGGTGGCGATATGGCTCGATGACATCAGCAGGGAGCGCCTGTCCACCGGCAACCTGGAGATGCTCATGCGAGACCTCCACGTTCAGGGGGTGACGTCGAATCCCACGATCTTCGCGAAGGCGATCAGCAGCGGCTCCGCCTACGCCGATCAGATCGCCGACCTCGCGGTGCGCGGCGTCGCCGTAGACGAGGCGGCCCGGGCGATCACCACCTATGACATCCGCTGGGCCTGCGACGCGCTGCGCCCGGTCTACGACCGGACGGGCGGCCAGGACGGGCGGGTGTCGATCGAGGTCGACCCGCGGATCGCCAGGGACACGGCCAGGACCATCGCCGAGGCCCGCGCGCTGTGGTGGCTGGTGGACCGGCCCAACCTCTTCATCAAGATCCCGGCGACCGCCGAGGGGCTGCCCGCCATCACGCAGTGCCTGTCCGAGGGGATCAGCATCAACGTGACGCTGATCTTCTCGCTGCAGCGTTACGGGGAGGTCATCGACGCGTTCATGGCAGGCCTGGAGAACGCGGCCGGCCACGACATCTCGCAGATCCGCTCGGTCGCCTCGTTCTTCGTCAGCCGGGTGGACACCGAGGTGGACGAGCGGCTCGACAAGCTGGGCACGCCCGAGGCCCAGGCCCTGCGCGGCAAGGCGGCCCTGGCCAACGCGCGGCTGGCCTACGAGCTGTACGAGCAGAAGATCGCCGCCCCCCGGTGGTCGGCGCTGAGCGCGCGCGGCGCCCACGTGCAGCGGCCTCTGTGGGCGTCGACCAGCGTCAAGGACCCGTCGTTCGCCGACACCATGTACGTGGTGGACCTGGTCGCGCCGGACACGGTCAACACCATGCCGGAGGCCACGCTGCACGCGACCCAGGCCCACGGCCACATCCACGGCAACACGATCCACGGCACCTACGACGAGTCCAGGCGGGTGTTCGAGCAGCTGGAAGGCCTGGGCATCGGCTACGACGACGTGGTGACCGTGCTGGAGAACCAGGGCGTGCAGAAGTTCGAGGCCTCGTGGAACGAGCTTCTTGACACGATCAAGACCCAGATGAGCACGGCGAAGTAGCCGGTGAGTCAACGCCCCGGAGGAACGGCATGACCACGAATCCGCTGCGCGATCCCCGCGACCGCAGGATTCCCAGGGTCGCGAGCCCCTGCGTCCTCGTGCTCTTCGGCGTGACCGGCGACCTGGCCAGCAAGAAGCTGCTGCCCGCCATCTACGACCTGGCGAACCGCGGCCTGCTCCCGCCCGGGTTCTCGCTGGTCGGCTTCGCCCGGCGGGACTGGGAAGACGAGGACTTCGCGAAGCTCACCCACGACGCGATCAAGGCCCACGCGCGCACGCCGTTCAGGGAAACGGTCTGGCAGCAGCTCAGCGAGGGCGTGCGGTTCGTGCCCGGCGAGTTCGCCGACGACGAGGCGTTCGACCGGCTCGCGGAGACCGTCGCGCAGCTGGACACCGAGCGCGGCACCGGCGGGAACTACTGCTTCTACCTGTCCGTCCCGCCGAAGGCCTTCCCCCAGGTGGTCCGGCAGCTCCAGCGGTCCGGGCTGTCCACGGCGCCGGAGGGCGACGGCCGGAGCCGGCCCTGGCGGCGGGTCGTGATCGAGAAGCCGTTCGGCCACGACCTGGCCAGCGCGCAGGAGCTGAACGAGATCCTGGGCGCGGTATTCCCCCCGCACTCGGTGTTCCGCATCGACCACTACCTGGGCAAGGAGACCGTACAGAACATCCTGGCCCTGCGCTTCGCTAACGAGCTGTTCGAGCCGATCTGGAACCGCGGCTACGTCGACCACGTCCAGATCACGATGGCAGAGGACATCGGCATCGGCGGGCGGGCCGGGTACTACGACGGGATCGGCGCGGCCCGCGACGTGATCCAGAACCACCTGCTGCAGCTGCTGGCGCTCACCGCCATGGAGGAGCCGGTGTCCTTCGACGCCGACTCGCTGCGCGCGGAGAAGGAGAAGGTCCTGTCCGCCGTCAAGATCCCCGAGGACCTCACCGTCGGCACGGCCCGCGGGCAGTACGCCGCGGGCTGGCAGGGCGGGTTCGAGGTGCGCGGCTTCCTGGAGGAGGACGGCATCCCGCCCGACTCGGCCACCGAGACCTACGCGGCGCTGCGCCTGGAGGTCGACACCCGGCGGTGGGCCGGGGTGCCGTTCTACCTGCGGACCGGCAAGCGGCTGCCGAGCCGGATGACGGAGATCGCGCTGATATTCCAGCGCGCACCGCACCTGCCGTTCTCGAAGACCGACACCGAGGAACTCGGCCAGAACGCGCTCGTGATCCGGGTGCAGCCGGACGAGGGCATCACGGTCAGGTTCGGCTCCAAGGTGCCGGGCTCGGCCATGGAGGTGCGCGACGTGAACATGGACTTCGCGTACGGCGAGTCGTTCACCGAGTCCAGCCCCGAGGCCTACGAGCGGCTGCTGCTCGACGTGCTGATCGGCGACCCGCCGCTGTTCCCGCGCCACCGGGAGGTCGAGCTGTCGTGGAAGATCCTCGACCCGATCGAGGACTTCTGGGCCACGCACGCCAAGCCCGAGCAGTATCCGGCGGGCACGCCCGGCCCGGCGGGCGCGGACGCGCTGATCGCCCGCGACGGCCGGGCCTGGCGCCGACTCTAGGCGCGGGGAACAATACGATGATGATCGACCTGACCGACACCAATACCCGCGCTATCCACGACGCGCTGACCCGGGCGCGGGAGCAGATGGGCGGGCCGACCACCGGCATGGTGCTCAACCTGATCATCATGACCGACGAGTCGGCCCAGTACGACGCGGTGCGCGCGGCCAGCCAGGCGGGCCGCGAGCATCCCTGCCGGGTGCTCGGGGTGATCGCCAGGGACCCGGCCGCCGAGTCCCGGCTCGACGCGGAGATCAGGACCGGCGAGGGCGTCCCGGGACAGACCGTGCTGCTGCGGATGTACGGGCCTATGGGCCGGCACGCGGACTCGGTGGTCATGCCGCTGCTGGTGCCCGACACCCCGGTCGTCACCTGGTGGCCGCGGATCGGCCCCGCGGCACCGTCCGCCGACCCGCTGGGGATGCTCGCCCAGCGCCGGGTCACCGACGCGGCGGCGGCCCCCGAGCCGGCCGAGGCGCTCGCCGCCCTCGCCGCCGGCTACCGCCCCGGCGACACCGACCTGGCCTGGACCCGGGCCACGACCTGGCGTTCGGTTCTGGCGGCCACGCTGGACCAGCCGCACGGTGAGATCACCGGCGGCTCGGTGTCGGCCGAGCCGCGGAACCCGAGCGCCGACCTGATCGCGGCGTGGCTGACCGAGCGGCTCAAGGCCCCGTTCACCCGGGAGGTGTCCGAGGGACCGGGCATCACCGAGGTACGGTTCGCCGTCAGCGACGGGGACATCACGATCTCCCGCCCGGACGGGCGGACCGCCACACTGAGCCGGCCGGGGCAGCAGGACCGGCGGGTCGCGCTGCACCGCCGGGACGCCGCCGAGCTGATGTCCGAGGAACTGCGCCGGCTCAACCCGGACGAGGTCTACGGCGAGACGCTGGCCCGCTTCGCCGTCGGCATCGGCAGGTAACGCCATCGCCGCGCCGCCGCAGGTCCTCATTCACCGGGACGGAGAGCTGCTCGCGAAGGCGGTGGCGGCCCGGCTGGTGACCAGGCTCGTCGATGCCGTCGCGGCCCGGGGGCATGCCTCGCTCGTGCTGACCGGCGGCGGGATCGGCACCCGGGTGCTCGCCGAGCTGGCCGCGGCCCCGGCCCGGGATGCCGTCGACTGGCGGCACCTGGACATCTGGTGGGGTGACGAGCGCTTCGTGCCGGCCGGGCACCCCGAGCGCAACGAGACGGGCGCCCGCGAGGCGCTCCTCGATCACGTCGATACCAGCCCCGACCGGGTGCATGCGATGCCGCCATCGGACGGCCCCGACGGCCCCGACCCGGAGGCGGCCGCCGCGCGCTACGCACGATGGCTGCTCGACGCCTCCCGGCCGGAAGATCACAGCTCGGTCCCCTCCTTTGACGTGCTGCTGCTCGGCATCGGGCCGGAGGCGCACGTCGCCTCGCTGTTCCCCGGGATGCCGGCGCTGTACGAGGAGGAGCGCACGGTCGTGGCCGTGCACGGCTCGCCCAAGCCGCCGCCGACGCGGCTGACCCTGACCCTCCCGGCGATAACGGCGGCCCGCGAGGTCTGGATCATCGCCTCCGGGGCGGACAAGGCCGGCGCGATCCGGCTGGCGCTGTCGTCGGCCGGGCCGGTCCAGGTTCCCGCGGCGGGCGCGCGGGGCCGCCAGCAGACACTGTTCCTGCTCGACCGCGACGCCGCGGCCCGGGTGCCCGCCGAGCTCGGCCGCCCGGCGTCGCCGTGAGGCGTTATAGCGTCTGAATTTGCCGTAACGCCCGCCCCCAGGGCGTGGCCGCCAGCCCTCGGCGAGCCGCCCGGGGGCCCGCCGTGCTCCGTGGCGCCGCCGGGAAGCCCGTTTCTGCCGGTATGACCGGACCTGGCTAAGATCGCGCCGTGACCGAAGAACCCCGCGCGCGGGCCGGTCGCGATCACCTCGTGGTATGCGGGGATGACGCGCTCGCCTCGCGGATGATCGAGGAACTGACGCTCAGGTACGGGGAGGAGGTCACGGTCATCCTGCCCTCGGCGGAGCGGGGGCAGGGTCCCAGGATCGCCCAGCTGCCCGGCGTGCGGCTGATCGAGCGCGCCGAGCTCGACCACGAGGCGTTCCTCGCGGCCGAGGTCCCGGCCGCCCGCGGCATCGCCCTGCTGCACCAGAACGACCTGGGCAACTTTCACGCGGCGCTGCGGGCCGCCGAGCTCAACGCCGACGTGCGGCTCGTGGTCGCCATCTTCAACACCGGCCTGGGCGAGCGCATCCGCACGTTCTTCGCCGACTGCGCCGTGCTGTCGGAGTCCTCGATGGCGGCGCCCTCGTTCATAGCTGCCGCGCTCGGCGAGCCGACTCCCAGCCACGTGCGGCTCGCGGGCCGCACTCTTTACCTGGCCAGGCGCGAGGACGCGCACCGCGCGCAGGTGATCTGCGGCGTGGCGTCGGGCACGAACGGGGGGTCGCCTCGCCTGACGCCGCCGCAGGACGCTGGCTCCGAGCTCGTGCTGGCCGTGGCCGACGGCACCCCGCGCAACCCGCTGGCGCGGCAGCGCCGCAACCCGCTGCGCGCCGCCGCGCGCCTGCTGCGGATGCTGCTCTGGCACCGGTGGGGCGCGGCGTTCGGGTCCCTGATCGCGGTCCTCGGCGTCGGCTTCGTGCTGCTCGCCGCCGTCGTGCACTATTCCGTCGGCAACGCCCTGTACCTGACCTTCATGGACGCCGCCGGGGCGTCGGTCACCACCCCCGTGCCGCGCACCCCGGAAGAGGTCGCGCAGCTCTTGCTCACGTTCGACGGGATGGCGTTCCTGCCGCTGGTGACCGCCGCGATCGTGGGTGCCAGGCTCACCGGGTCGGTGTACAGCCGGGACCGGCCGATCAGCGATCACGTGATCGTGGCCGGGCTCGGCAACGTCGGCACGCGCATCCTCGGCCAGCTTCACGACCTCGGCATCGGCGTGGTCTGCGTGGACAGGGACGCGAACGCCGCCGGGATCCCGCTGGCCCGCCGCCTCGGCCTGCGGGTGGTGATCGGGGACACGACCCGGGAGGAGACCCTGCGGGCCGCGGGCGTCACCGGCTGCCGTGCGCTGGTCTCCGTGACCGACAGCGACATCGTGAACCTGGAGACCGCGCTGCACGCCCGCGCGCTGGCCGAGGAGCTCCGGATCGTGCTGCGGCTCTACGACGACGATCTGGCCGAGCGCGTGCAGAAGACCGTCGGCAACACGATCTCCCGGTCCGTGCCGTACCTGGCGGCGCCCGCGTTCGCCGCGGCCATGCTCGAGCACCAGGTGCTGCGCACGATCCCGGTCGGGCGGCACGTGCTGCTGATCGCCGACGTGCCCGTCGTGGCGGGCGCCGACCTGTCCGGGCGGCGCGTCAACGACGTCCACGACGGGGATGACGTGAGGCTGATCGCGCTGCGGCGCCGCGGCGGGCCCGGGGTCGACTGGTCGCCGCGGCCCGCGGACGTGCTGGGGCCGCAGGACCGGCTGGTGGTCGTGGGTACCAGGGCCGGGCTGAGCCGGGTGCTGGCGCGCAGCCGCCCGGCGTAGCGAAGCGGACCAGGCTTCTGCCGCGCTTCCCGCTCGCCTCGGTAGCGTAGGCACGTGGATCTTCAGGAACGGCATCAGCTCGAGGCGGCCCGCCAGCACGTCGCCAAGGTCAGGGCCCGCACCAGGCCGTGGCGTTACATCTTCGCGCTTGCTCTCGCCATCGTCGCGGCCGCCATATCGGTTCAGGCTCGCCGCACCGCGGACCTGCTGGCCCTGCCGGGCCAGCCCAAGACCACCACGTGGCTCAGCACGCTGGGCCAGTCCGGCAACCGGATCCTGGAATACGGCACGGCTGTCGCGTTCTTCCTGCTCGGGGGCGCCGCGACGATCGGGCTCGGCAACAAGGCCCGCGACATCCTGCAGCCGTCGGTCGGGTCGGCGCACGCCGGGATCGTCCGCTTCGCCGTGGTTCTGGCGGGCGGACTCGCCACCGTCATCATCACGCTGCAACTGCTCAGCATCGCGGTCACGCAGCTGGTCGTCGGCGGTGCCCTGACCGGGGTGCTGGTCGGCATCGCCGCGCAGCAGAGCCTGGCCAACGTCTTCGCCGGCATCGTGTTGCTGCTGGCCAGGCCGTTCCAGGTGGGCGACACGGTCGGGATCAGGTCGGGGGCCCTGTCAGGCCTGATCGAGGGGACCGTCAGCGAGGTGAGCGTCACCTACGTCCGGCTGGAGACCGAGAACGGCCCGATCCATCTGCCCAACGCGCAGGTCCTGGCGGCCGCCGTCGGCCCGGCCGGCGCTGTTCCTTCGCCTCTCGTCGGGCCGACGCCTGCCGCCGGGCCGGCGACCACCGCCGCTCTCGTAGGACCGACGCCTGCCGCCGAGCCGGCGCCCACCGCCGCGCCGTCGGCCGCT
>DASYXX010000577.1:0-3148 GCA_035934395.1 Streptosporangiaceae bacterium | reverse complement strand
TCCGGCGCGAACCTGGCGCTCGGCCAGGAGCTGTTCACCGCGAACTGCACGCAGTGCCACAACTTCGTCGGCGCGGGCGGCGCGCTGACCTACGGCAAGTACGCCCCGGCGCTGACCGCCTCCACGCCCACCCAGATCTACGAGGCCATGCTGACCGGCCCCGAGGCCATGCCGGTGTTCAACGACACCACGATCACTCCCGACGAGAAGCGGGACATCATCGCTTACGTCACCGCCACCCGGGCCGAAGGCAACCCGGGCGGCTTCAGCCTGGGGCGCATCGGGCCGGTGACCGAGGGTATCTTCGCGTTCCTCGGCCTGCTGTTCTTCATGGTGCTGGCCGCGATGTGGATAACCGCGAAGCACAGAAAGTCCCCCAATGAGTGACCCCCGCGAGCCAGAAGCCCCCGACGAGCTGCCCGAGCCGCGCGCGGTCCCGCGCCGCGTGATCGGCACGCCGTCGCCGGCCGAAGCGCGAAGCATGCTGGGCGATGTCGATCGACGCGAGTCACGGCCCGCGCGCCGGTGGCTGCCCGCCGGCCCGCGCGACCTGCGCCAGGCCAAGAAGGCCGAGCGCATCGTCGCGGCGTTGTTCATCCTCTCCACGCTCGCCGGGATCGGCTTCATCGCCGCCTACGTAGGCCTCGAGGTGGGCTCGGTCGACTCGGTCTTCCGCTCGAATCTGGCCCTGGGCCTGTCAATGTCGGTGGTGTTTCTCGCCCTCGCCGTCGGGGCGGTGATCTGGGTCCGGTACATCATGCCGGACGTGGAGCTCAGCGAGGAGCGCCACCGGATGGCGTCGACTCCGGAGGAGCGCCAGGCGTTCGCGGAGACCTTCGAGCAGGGGGCCGAGGCCAGCCAGTTCGTCAAGCGGCCGCTGTTGCGCCGCACGCTGATCGCGGCGACCGTGCCGGCCCTGGCCGCCCCCCTGGTGCTGCTGCGGGACCTGGGCCCGCTGCCCGGGACGTACCTGCGCCACACGGTATGGCGCAAGGGGATGCGCCTGCTGGTCTCCGGGCCCAACACACCGATCCGGCCGGGCGACTTCAGCTCGCCCGGCCAGATGATCACCGTGGTTCCCGACGGCTACCAGGACGACATGGACGCGCTGGCCGCCGCCACCTCGATCATCATCAAGTTCGCGCCTGGCGTGCTGGAGCCGCCCACGGTGATGAACTGGACGGTCGACGACATCGTCTGCTACTCGAAGATCTGCACCCACGTCGGCTGCCCGGCTGCGCTCTACGAGCAGACCACCCAGCACATCCTCTGCCCGTGCCACCAGTCCACGTTCGACGCGCCGCGCGGCGCACTGGTGCTGTTCGGCCCGGCGCCGCGGCCGCTGCCGCAGCTGCCGATCACCACCGACGCCGACGGCTACCTGGTCGCGGCCAGCGACTTCAACGAGCCGGTGGGCCCGAGTTTCTGGGAGCGGGGGTAGGCGGGATGACCACCTTCACCGAGCGCGCGCTCGAGGGCACCGGCCGCTGGCTGGATGACAGGTTCCACGGCGCCCGGGGCTTCCGGGTCCTGTTCCGGAAGATCTTCCCCGACCACTGGACGTTCCTGCTGGGCGAGATCGCCCTGTACTCGTTCATCATCCTGCTGCTGACCGGGACGTTCCTGACCCTGTGGTTCCAGCCGTCGATGACCGAGGTGACCTACCACGGGTCCTACACCCACCTCGACGGCATCAGGATGAGCGAGGCGTACGCCTCCACCCTCAACATCAGCTTCGACGTCCGCGGCGGCCTGCTGATGCGGCAGATCCACCACTGGGCGGCGGACCTGTTCATGGCCGCGATCTTCGCGCACATGCTGCGGATCTTCTTCACCGGCGCCTACCGCAAGCCACGCGAGACCAACTGGCTGATCGGGATCACGATGCTCACGCTCGGCCTGCTGGAGGGGCTGTTCGGGTACTCGCTGCCCGACGACCTGCTGTCGGGCACCGGGATCCGGATCCTCGAGGGCGTGCTGCTGTCGATCCCGGTGGTCGGCACCTACCTGACGTTCTTCCTGTTCGGCGGCCCCTACCCGGGCCACGACATCATCCCGCGGCTGTACATCATCCACGTGCTGCTGATCCCCGCCCTGCTGCTCGCCCTGATCAGCGCGCACCTGTTCCTGATGTTCCACCAGAAGCACACCCAGATGCCGGGCAAGGGCCGGACCAACACCAACGTGGTCGGCGCGCCGACCTACCCGTACTTCATGGCCAAGACCGGGGCGTTCTTCCTGTTCGTGTTCGCCGCGGTGTCGCTCGCGGCCACGTTCGTCCAGATCAACCCCATCTGGCTGTACGGGCCCTACACGCCGGTCGGGATCTCCGCTGGCTCGCAGCCCGACTTCTACATGGGCCCGCTCGAAGGCATGCTGCGCATGTTCCCGAGCTGGACCTGGGACCTGGCCGGCCACACCGTGGCCTGGGACGTCTTCGTGCCTGCCCTGGTGCCGCTCGGCCTGCTCTTCACGGCCGCCGCCCTGTGGCCGTTCCTGGAACAGTGGATCACCGGCGACCGGCGCGAGCATCACCTCCTCGACCGGCCGCGCAACGCACCGACCAGGACCGCGATCGGGATGGCGGCGGTCACGTTCTGGGGCGTGTTCTGGCTGGAGGGCGCCAACGACGTCATCGCCGACCAGCTGAATATCTCGCTGTACGTGACCACGGAGATCGCCAGATGGGCGATATTCATAGGCCCGGTCGCCGCGTACTGGCTCACCAAGCGCACCTGCCTTGGCCTGCAGCGCAAGGACCTGCACCTGCTGGAGCACGGTGTCGAGACCGGCATCATCCGGCAGCTGCCCTCGGGCGAGTACATCGAGGAGACCAGGCCGGTCGACGAGGACGCGCGAGTCGTGCTCGAGTCCAGGGCCCCGGCGCCCAGCCTGCCGGCGGGCGCGACCGTGGCCGCGCTGGAGGAGGCGCCGGTGCCGCCCGCCGCGATGCGCGGCGGCATGGGCCGGGTGCGCGAGCGCCTGAACGCGGTGCTGACCGAGAGCGTCCCGATGGACGGCCACGGCGGCGGCTACGGCGAGCACGGGAACGGGCACGGGAACGGGCATGCGGAGCACGCCGCGATCTCCCCCGGCGGCGACCTCGCCCCCGGCGACGAGGAAACCAGCGGCCACACCGGCTCCTAGG
>DASYXX010000170.1:0-1940 GCA_035934395.1 Streptosporangiaceae bacterium | reverse complement strand
TCCGGCTGGCCTCGACCCCCTGCGCGCGCAGCCAGGCGGCCCGCGCCACCAGCGTTCCCGTCTTCCCGGTCCCGGCCCCGGCCAGCACCAGCAGCGGACCGTCGGCGTGCGTCGCGGCCCGGCGCTGCTCGTCGTTCAGTTGGTCGAGCATGCCTGCCGCTTCGAACATGAACACGAATGTAGCGAGCCCGGATTCAGCCGACCAGCATCCGCGCCGGCCTGGGTACCATTCCGGCAGGAATCACCCGACCTGAGCTCGGAGACGACCCATGACAGATAACACAAGGGTCGCGCTCGTGACCGGCGCCTCGGCAGGCATCGGGCGGGCGTGCGCCGATCACCTGCACCGCGCGGGCTGGGTCACCGTCGGCGCCAGCCGCCGGGGCACCACCGCCGACGGCTGCACCGGCCTGGTCATGGACGTCGACGATGACGCCTCGGTGCACGATGGCGTCCGGCACGTGCTCGACGCGCACGGGCGCATCGACGCGCTCGTCGCCGCGGCCGGCTGGGGCGTCGCCGGTCCGGTCGAGCACACGAGCGTCGGCGAGGCCAGGGCGCAGCTCGAGACCAACTTCTGGGGCTGCGTGCGGGTGGTCCAGGCCGTGCTGCCGCTGATGCGGGCGCAGGGCGGCGGCCGCGTGGTGCTGATCAGCTCCATCGGCGGCGCGATCGGCATCCCGTTCCAGGCCTTCTACAGCGCGAGCAAGTTCGCGCTGGAAGGGCTCGGCGAGGCGCTGGCCTACGAGGTGGCCCCGTTCGGCATCCACGTCACGCTGGTCCAGCCGGGCAACGTGCGGACCGAGTTCACCGCGCGCCGCCAGATGGCCGCCGCGCGCGACGCCGCCTACGACGCGGCCGTGGCCCGCGCGGTCGGCGCGATGGAGCGCGACGAGCGTAACGGCGTGCCGCCCGATGACGTCGCGGTGCTGGTCCGGCGGATCCTCGACGCGAGACATCCGCCGCGGCGGGTCTCTGTGGGCAAGGCGGGCGAGCGCATCGGCCTGGTCGCCAAGCGGCTCCTGCCGTACCGCGTATTTGAGGCCGGAGCCAAGCGGAGCCTAGGCGTCGGCTGAGCTCCTCAGCCCGCCGACGGGGCCGCGGATCAGCGATGCGCCCGGCCGTTGGTGCGCGGGCGGCGCATCAGCGCGAGCCTGGAGGCGAGCGTGTCGAGGTCCGTCCAGCAGGCCTGCAGGTAGCGCTCGCCGCCGACGAACCTGGTCCGCCCGTTCAGGATCCTGGTGTTGTCGAGAATCAGGCAGTCTCCGGGGCGGAGCCGGAAGGTCAGCATCTGTCCCGGGTATCGGATCATTTCGGCGAAGGCCCGGTAGGCGGCGTAGAACGCGACGGTCTCGCTGGCCGGCCGCCGAAGCGGCTGCATGTGACGGAAATTGAGCCGTATTTCCCTGATCCGGTGCCGCGGGTCGACGCCGATGATCGGCCGGGTGGCGCGCAGCTCGGCCAGCGCGCCGGTGTAGGCGAACGTCACCTCGCTGCTGGTCAGCGCCTTAAAGGCGGCGGGGTCCTGTTCGCGCAGCGAGGCGGCCGCGTGGAAGCCGTCCACGAGGGTGGATTCGCCCCCCACGGTGGCATCATCGAGGCAGTGCAGCAGCTTGAGGGTCGGCACCGGGTCCCGGAACGGCTGGGCGGTGTGCGGGATCAGCGGCCGGCTCGTGAACGCCTGATCGGGCGGCTGAGCCCCTAGATGGACGTCGATGACCTGCCCGAGCTCGGTCTCCCGCACGAAGCCGAAGCTCTGCGCCACGTTCAGGACCGCCCCTGGCTCGCGGGGCACGTCACGGAGCACGACGAACCCGTCGCGCATCACCGCCCTCAGGCACGCTTGCTGATGCGTCGCCTCGGCGCGGAACAGCGGCCAGGACCCCTGCGGAAAGGCCTGGGCGATCTCGTCCGCCGACCATAGCCGCTTCGCGTCCTCG
>DASYXX010000125.1:0-1881 GCA_035934395.1 Streptosporangiaceae bacterium | reverse complement strand
CCGCCACCGACCACGGCCACCTCAGGAAGAACAGGACCACCTGGGACAGCGGGTGGGTGCGCAGCGTGAACGAGGTGGCGATGCCGAAGTTGCCGCCGCCTCCGCCTCGGCACGCCCAGAACAGGTCGCTGTTGGTCTGCGCGTCGCAGGTCCTGACGATCCCGTCCGCGGTGACGATCTGCACGGACACCAGGTTGTCGCTGGTCAGCCCGTAGATGCGGGACAGCACGCCGACGCCGCCGCCGAGCGTGAGCCCGGCGATGCCGACGGTCGGGCAGGACCCGCCGGGGATGGCCAGGCCGCGGGAGGACAGGTCATCGTAGAGGTCGATCAGGAACGTGCCGGCCCCGACCCGCACGGTGCCCGCACCCGCGGGACCGGTGCCGACCGCGAACGAGCTCATCGGCGTCACGTCTGCGACCAGGCCGTTGCTGACGCTCGACCAGCCGCCGTAGCCGTGGCCCCCCGACCTAGCGGCGATCGGCAGCCGGAACGCGCGGGCGAAGTTCACGCACGCGCTGACGTCCCGCGGGGCGGCGCAGTACGCGACCCCGGCCGGCGTCTTAGTGTCGAACCGCGGGTCGAACAGCTCCTTGGCCACGTTGTAGCCGAGCTGCCCGGGCCGGAACAGCCGGTGGGTGGAGAGCCTGGCCCGCAGGGCCTCCCAGTCCCTCGTGCGCGGGCCCCCGACGCCGCGCCCGGCGACGCCTAACCCGGTCCCCCCGGTCACCAGGGCCGCGGCCCCGGCCGCCGCGCCCAGGGCCAGGAAGCGCCGCCGGTCCGGCAACCCCGCGAGCCCGCGGCCGACCGTGCCCGACGGGGCCGCGGAGTTTGTTCCCATGACCGCCACCACCCCCTGCGAACCGGCGCTGCCATGCCCCGGGGGACGGCGCGCCCGTCGAGCCCCGCGGCGGAGCGCTGCCACGCGAGCCGGAGGCGTTACGTCGCTCTTATCACATCAACGTGAACGAGGGCACGCGCGTAACGACACGCCGTGCGGGTGAACGGCCCGGGGTTCAGCAGCCGGACATGCGCTCGGACAGGTAGGAGATGAGCTTGTCGATGCCGATCCTGTCCTGCCTCATCGAGTCGCGCTCCCGCACCGTGACCGCCTGGTCGTTGAGCGTCTCGAAGTCGACGGTCACGCAGTACGGGGTGCCGATCTCGTCCTGACGGCGGTACCGGCGGCCGATCGCGCTCGCGTCGTCGAAGTCCGCGTTCCAGTGCTTGCGCACGTCGGCCGCCACGTCCCGGGCCTTCGGCGACAGGTCGGCGTTGCGGGACAGCGGCAGCACCGCGACCTTGACCGGCGCGATCCTCGGGTCGAGCCGCAGCACGGTGCGCTTCTCCATGTTGCCCTTGGCGTCGGGCGCCTCGTCCTCGGTGTACGCGTCGAGCAGGAACGCCAGCAGCAGCCGGTCCACGCCCTCGGCGGGCTCGATGACGTAGGGGATGTACCGCTCGCCGGACTCGGCGTCGAGGTAGGACATGTCCGTGCCCGAGGCCCGGCCGTGCGTGGTCAGGTCGAAGTCGGTGCGGTTGGCGATGCCCTCGAGCTCGCCCCACTCCGCGCCCTGGAAGCCGAAGCGGTACTCGATGTCGACCGTGCGCTTGGAGTAGTGCGACAGTTTCTCTCTGGGGTGCTCGTACAGCCGCAGGTTCTCAGGGGTGAAGCCGAGGTCGGTGTGCCAGGCCATCCGGGTCTCGATCCACCGCTCGTGCCAGTCCTCGTCGGTCCCGGGCGTGACGAAGAACTCCATCTCCATCTGCTCGAACTCGCGGGTCCGGAAGATGAAGTTGCCCGGGGTGATCTCGTTGCGGAACGACTTGCCGATCTGCCCGATGCCGAACGGGATCTTCTTGCGCGAGGTCTGCAGCACG
>DASYXX010000124.1:0-2521 GCA_035934395.1 Streptosporangiaceae bacterium | reverse complement strand
GGCGTACTGGCCGCCGCGCGCCATCAGCTCGGCGTGCGTGCCCTGCTCGGTCACGCGGCCGCCGTTAAGGACATAGATCCGGGTCGCGTGCCGGACGCTGGCCAGGCGGTGCGTGATGAGCAGCACGCTGCGGTGTTCCGCCTGCCTGGGTACCGAGGAGAACAACGCGTACTCGGCGCGCGCGTCCAGGGCCGCGGTGGGCTCGTCCATGATCAGGAGCGGGGCCGACCGGTAGACCCCGCGCGCGACGGCGATGCGCTGCCACTGGCCGCCGGACAGCTCGGCCCCGTCCCTGAACTGCCGGTCCAGCAGGGTGTCGTAGCCGAGCGGCAGGCCCGCGATCACCGTGTCGGCGCCGGCCGTCGCGGCCGCGCTGGCGAGCAGGCCGGGGTCGGCCGCGCGGCCCATGGTGATGTTGTGCCGCACGGTCAGCGGCCAGTTGGCGTGATCCTGGGCGATCACCGCGATCTGCTCCCTGAGCCCCTCGGGATCGACGTCGGCGATCGCGGTCCGGTCCCAGCGCACGGCCCCCGAGTCGGGCCGGTACAGGCCGGCCAGGACCTTGGCCAGCGTGGTCTTGCCCGACCCGTTCTCGCCGACCAGCGCGACCACCTCGCCGCGGCCGATCTCGATGCTGACGTCGCGCAGCACCGGCTCCTTGCCGCCGGGGTAGGTGAAGGTCACGTCGGCCACGGTGATCCGGTCGAACGCGGGAGGCACGGGCCGGGTGCCAGGCGGCCGGATCCGTCCCTCGGCGTCGGCGCAGAAGGCCAGGTAGTCGGAGAAGTACAGCCCCTCCTCGTAACACCGGTTCACCGCGTAGAGCAGCGAGGCCAGCGAGGCCTGCGCCGAGCGGATCGCAAGCACCGCGGTGCCCGCGACGGCGAGCGGCACGGCCCCGACGGCCAGCAGGACGCCCAGCGCCGCGTAGACGCCCGCGGTGGCGATGCCGCCCGCCACCTTGGCGGTCACCTGGGTGAGCGCCTGACGGCGGGCCGCCGTCATCTCGGCGTCCTGCACGTAGGTGGCTAGCCGGCCCAGGCGCCCGAGCAGGAACGGCCGGAACGTGAACGAGCGCAGCTCGGCCGCGGTCCGACGCTCGGCCATCAGGTCCGACAGGATCCATTTCCTGCGCTGGCTGTCGGCCAGCGCGAAGTTCGTCGCGTACCCGATCCGCGCCGAGCGCACCGCCGCCCAGCCGCCGGGCAGCTCCGCCACCACGAGCAGGGCCAGCAGGATCGGGTTCAGCACGCCGACCACCACCGCGGCCGAGACGATCCCCACGGCGCCGGTGAGGCAGTCGATCACGGTGCTCACGACCTGGGAAGCCGCGTACAGGCCCCGGTCGCGGGCGCGCATCATCGCGTCATGGAATAGCGCGTCGTCGAAGGCGGTCAGGTCGACCCGCGTGGTCAGGTCGAACAGCCGGAGCTCGGTGACCCGCTGGATCTGCGGCTGCATCCGTGATTGGGCCCAGCTCGCCGCGGCCTGCAGCGCCGACCGCGCCGCGACGGCGGACGCGACCAGGGCTAACGACGGCAGCGCGGCCCGGACGCGATGCGGGGTCGGGGCCGCGCTGAACAGCGCCTGCAGCACCCCCGTGGTCTCGAGCAGCGCGTACCCGGTGAACACGCCGGAGGCGAGGTTCAGCGAGATCGTGGCGAGGGTGTCCCGGCGGCTCGCCGCCCAGGCCAGCCGCATCGCCTGGCCGATGAGCGACGGAAACCGCCGGGCCATGGCCAGGAAGCCGACCGAGGCCATGCGCTCCGCGTAGGCCTCCCAGTAGGCGGCCGACAGCTCGGCCGCGAGCTCGTCGGCCGGCGCCTCCGGTTCGCCGTCCCGGCGGCGCCCGCCTGGCCAGATCCGCGCCATGAACTGCTCCCTCCGGCCGCCAGCAGCACCAGTATCTGAGCACGCCCCGCCCATCGGCCAAGCGATTTTCCCGCCGGGCCGCGCGCTTCATGATCCTGGTAGCTGGGTGACAACATGTATCCGTTCCAAAACAATGTGAGTTCTCGGCGTGCCGTGCGGTTTAGCGTGTCATTCATGGGGGCCTGCGCTCTGGGGGAGGCCGGGGATGGTGATGCCGGCGGCGGTGGCGTAGCGGTGCAGGTCGTTGAGGGTGGCCAGGCTGGCTGCGCGCGCGGGGAGGGCGATGTTGTGGCGGGCGAGCAGGTCGCTGGTGTTTTTGACGGCGGGGCTGATGGTGTCGGTGGAGACGCCGAGCAGGTAGGCGAGCACGTGCAGCGGCAGGCCGAGGCGGGCGCGCACGAGGGTGGCGGTGAGCTGGGCGGTGAGGGTGAGCTTCGGGGGGGCGGCGGCGGCGCGGCGGCGGGGGTGGCCGGTGGCCAGGTGGAGGCGGTGCTCGCGGGCGGCGGCGGCGGGCAGCTCCAGCCGGGCGGCCAGGCTGGCCAGGCCGGCTGCGGTGATCCCGGTCAGCGCGGGGTGGGCCAGGGCGGCCAGGATGGCGGCGCGGGCGGCGGCGGCCGGGCCGGGCGGGGGCTGCGGCCGGGGTGGCGGG
>DASYXX010000058.1:0-4299 GCA_035934395.1 Streptosporangiaceae bacterium | reverse complement strand
GGCGGCTCGCCCCAGGTCCGGACGAGCTGGGCGTCGTCCTCGTCCATGCCGTCGGCCGCGGTGGGGTCGGGCAGATTCGGGATCCGGCCGAGCAGCTCGTCTCGCTCCTGGGCGGCCTGCGCCAACTCGTCGTTCGCGGCCGCGATCTCGTCGGCCAGGCGCTGGAGCTGGGCCATCTCGTCCGGCCCGGGCTTACTCCTGGACAGCTTCTTCTGCGCTGCGCGGAGCTTCTCGGCGCGCTCGGTGTCCAGGCGCCACCGGGCATCCACGTCCAGCAGCGCGTCAAAGTCCTTCGCCGCACCGCGCCGGGCCAGCGCCGCCCGGTACCGGTCAGGCTCCTGCCGTGCGGCCTTGAGGTCGATCACCTGCGCGATTCTAGTCGGGCACCGCCCCGGCAGCGGAGCGGTTTACGGCTGGCTCACGGATGCGGGCTCCGGCTCCGGCAGGGCGCCCCGGCGCTGGCCGGCCCGGGTGGCGAGCACCGAGCCGCCGAGGATCAGCGCGAACGCGCCCGCCATCGATGGCGTGAACCGCTCGCCGAGCACCGAGACGCCGAGTGCCACCGCGACCGCCGGGTTGACATAGGTGATCACGCTCGCGCGGGCGGGGCCGACCTCGGCGATCAGCTGGAAGAAGAGCACGAACGCCGCGGCCGTGCAGACGACCGCCAGGCCCGCCAGGGCCCCGAGCACCCGCCAGGACGGCATCGCGCTCGGCCAGGTCAGCGCCGCAGGCACCGAGTAGGCGACCGCGGCCAGGCCCAGGCACACCGCGGTCATCCCGAGCGGCGGGAGGTCGGCAAGCTTCCTGCTCGCGATCAGCGGCCCCGTCGCGTAGCACAGCGCGACCAGCAGGACCTCGGTGATCGACCAGGCGTTCCCGCCCGCCGCCGAGGGCCCGGCCAGCAGAGCGACGCCGCCCAGCCCGGCCAGCAGCCCGGACCACCGGGTCGCGGTCAGCCGCTCCGTGCCTCCGGTCAACCGGCCACCGGCGACGACGATGATCGGCACCGAGGCGACCAGAAGGCCGGTCATCGAGCTGGAGAGCCTGCGCTCGGCGTCGGACAGCAGCAGCCACGGCGTGATGATCTCGACCGCCGCGAACGCCGCCAGCCAGCGCCATTGCGGCCGCAGCGCGCCAAGCTGCCGCCGTCTGATGGCCAGCGGCAGCAGCAGCGCCGCGCCGATGCCCACCCGGGCCATGACGAGCACCGGCACCGGGACGCCGCCGACCGCCACCTTGATCAGCAGGTACGGGATGCCCCAGATGACGCTCATCGCTGCGAACAGCGCCCAGCCCCGACGGCTCACTGCCCGCCTCCCTCCGGTCGGCTCCGTTGCCGTGGCCCGTCGGGAAGAGCGGGCTCACTCCCGCCATGCTCGACCGCGCCAGCGCGGCCGTCTTGAACGGTCTTGCGCGCCCGAGCACCCCGGCTGCTACCTCTGACCAGCGCCGCCCACCGAATATTCCGCATATTCCGCCCGTCCCGTCCCACGGCGCTGCTCCGTTAGCTCCCGGCTACGCTCACAACATCGACACGTAACGGACGGCGGTATCTACTCGTGACGGAACAGCGGGCGGGAGGTGCGATGCCGCGGGCAGGAAGCGCGGGGGCGCGGGCAGGAGGAGCGATGCCGCGGCCGGGAAGCACCGTGCCGAAGACCGGCGCGGGTGGCCAGGCGGCCGACTCCGCCGTTGACCCCGCGGCCCAGCCGGCTCCCGCCCAGCCAACCTCCGCCCAGCTGGGCGCCGCCCAGCCGACTCTCGCCCAGCACATCGCAGACGCCCGGCGCGTCACAACCATGCCCGCAGGCCAAGCCTCGCCCGCCGCCACCTCCGGCCCCGCCCCCGATGCTGCCCCGCCTTCCGAGCCCGCCTCGCCTTCCGAACACGCCAGCCCGGCCGCGGCGACTTCGGAAACCGGGCGGCTCGACGCGCGCGGGGGCCTGCCGCTGCTCCCCGCGATGCTCGTGGCTATCGCGGGCGGCCTGGCGCTCGCCGCGGCATTCCCCCCGGTCGGCTTCTGGCCGCTCGCGGCAGTGGGCCCGGGGCTGCTGGTCGTCTCGCTCTGGCGCCGGAGCCTGCGCGGCTCGTTCGCCGTCGGGCTCGGGTTCGGGCTGGCGTTCTTCGTCCCCCTCCTGTCCTGGCTGATCAACGTGGCCTGGTACGCCTGGGGCGCTCTAGCGGTCGCCGAGGCGGTGATCTTCGCGCTGTTCGCGATCGGCCAGCGGCTGATGCTGCGCCTGCGAGCCTGGCCGGCGGCGGTCGCGTGCTGGTGGGTGGCCGTCGAGGCCTTCCGCGACCGGTGGCCGTACGCCTTCCCCTGGGGGAGGCTGTCCATGAGCCAGGCCCAGGCGCCGACGGTCAGGTGGGTGGCGTACGGCGGCCCGCCGCTGCTGACGTTCCTGGTGGCGCTGGCCGGGACCATGCTGGCCTGGCTGCTGCTGGCCCCGCGCCGGACCCCGCGGTCAATGGCCTCGCGCTCAGTGACCCCGCGGCGGATGCCCCTGCGGCTGGCGGCCCGGTGGTCGGCCGCGCGGTGGCCGGCAGCGCGCCGCGCCGACGACGCGGCGCCGCCACCTGCGGTACCCGCCGCGGTCGGCCGCCGGGTCGTTCCCGCGCTCGCCTTCGCCGCCGCCGCTGGCGTAGCCCTGGCCGGCGCGGCTCTGCCCGCGGGCCAGTGGGGAGCCTCCAGCCCCACCGCAGAGGTGGCCGCGGTGCAGGGCGACGTTCCCCGCGCCGGGACGTTCGCCAAGCAGGTCCAGGAAACGATCGTGACCGAGAACCACGCCGCGGCCACAGATCAGTTCGCCGCGCAGGTCAGGGCGGGCTCGCGGCCAGCGCCGGACCTCGTGATCTGGCCGGAGAACTCCACCGACATCGATCCCGGCCTCAACCCGTACGTCTATGCGACCATCGCGGGCGCGGTCGGCGTGATCAACCGGCCCGTACTCGTCGGCGCGGTGCTGGACAATCCTCGGCGCAACACCGGCGAGCTCTGGCTGCCGGGCCGCGGACCGGTCGCGATCTACGTCAAGCGCCAGCTGGTGCCGTTCGGCGAGTACATCCCGTTCCGGGGCCTGATCAGCTCGTTCAGCTCGCTGCCCGCGCTGCAGCCGGTCGACTTCACGCCCGGCCACAGCGCGGTGGTGTTCCGTGTCGGGAAGATCAGGCTCGGCGATGTGATCTGCTACGAGGTCGGCTTCGACAACCTGGTCTCCTCCGAGGTCAGCGCCGGCGCGAACCTGCTGACCGAGCAGACCAACGACGCCGACTTCGAGCTGGACGGCCAGCTGGGCGAGACCCTGCAGCAGCTGGCCATGGCCCGGATCCGCGCGATCGAGTTCGACCGGGCCATGATCGTTTCGGGCACGACGGGAGTCAGCGCGATCATCGCGCCGGACGGCTCGCTGATCGCCCACACCCGGACCTGGCAGCGCGCCGTGCTCGAGGCCCGCGTGCCGCTGCTCAGCGGGTCCACACTGGCCGAGCGCGCCGGCGAGGCTCCGGAGATCATATTCAGCGCCCTGGCGCTGGCCGCACTCGCGTGGGCCATAGCCGGGGCCGTCATGGCCAGGCGCGCCGCCAAGGCACCGCGAGTGCGCGGCGTGTAGCGCCGTACGCCCGTTTTACCCGATTAGGCTAGCGTTTGCGGGGGCCGCGGAGTCCCGTGGGAATGGGGTCGATGGGCCATGGGTGCAGCTCTTTTGGAGTGAGGGGGTTACGCGGCGATTGGGAGGCCGTGGGGGTAGCGGCTGAGGTGGTTGCGCTGGTGTTCGCGGCGGATGTGGTAGTCCCAGTAGGCGCTGAGGTCGCCGCTGGCGTGGATGGCGCGCAGCCAGAGCATGGCCTGGGCGCCGGGCAGGCCCCAGCGGGCGCCGGTGATGCCCATCCGGTCGTGGACCAGGTGGCGGCAGGCGCCTTCGATGACGCCGGTGGCGATCGGCCAGCCGGCTGCGAGGGCGCGCGGGTAGTCCAGGTAGGGCTGCTTGGCGTCGAGGTAGTGCAGGGTCTTGCGGATGATCTTCTCGTGCTCGCCGCCCGGTTTGGGCGGGTGGTCTTGGGCGAGCTGGCGGATCCGGGCGGTGACGGCGGCGGCGCGGCCGTGCAGGATGTCCAGCGCCTGGGCGATCACCCAGTCTTCCATGGCCGGGTCGCGGGGCTCGTGGAAGGCCCAGGCGGCTTTCCACAGGTATCCCAGCACGTGGATCAGGTCGATCAAGATGACCAGGCCGGTGATGCCGCGGGCCGCGGCTTCGGCCTCGAACAGGCGGATCTGGTGGTTGTCCCCGTCGGCCA
>DASYXX010000056.1:0-4188 GCA_035934395.1 Streptosporangiaceae bacterium | reverse complement strand
TGCCCAGCACCTCGGTGACGTAACCGAGCTCGCGCAGCGCGGTCATCACCCGGTCCGAGGCCGCCTCGTAGGCGTCCCGGTCCGAGGGCAGGAACACAGCGTCCGGGCAGCGACGCGCCGCGGTCCGCATCGGCAGCCCCGAGTGCACGCCGTGCTCACGCGCCTCGTATGAGGCCGTCGCAACCACCGCGCGTTTGGCCGGGTCGCCGTCGCCGCCGACGACCACGGGAAGCCCGCGCAGCTCGGGATGCCGCAGCACCTCGACCGCCGCGATGAACTGGTCGAGGTCCACGTGCAAGATCCAGCGGTCTTGGCTGGCCACGCTTCAGTGTCGCAAGGCCCGCCGAGCGGTAATCGGCCGACTGGTCGCACCACGCCGGGAGCCCGGCCGCCAAGCTGTCCCATCGCGTGGTTACGTTATGGATATCCGGTACTGTGCGACCGTCGGGAGGACGGCCGCATGTCGCCGCATCGCATCACGCCAGCCTTCCTGATCGCCGCGGGCGTGGTGGCTGTCGCCGCGTGCACGGCACCCGCCGCTAGCGCTCCCTCGCCGACGGCATCCAGCGGCCCATCCTCGCCCTACGTCGTGCTGAGGGGCGTCTCCTGCTCCAGTGCACGGTACTGCGTGGCGGTCGGCGCGGAAGCAGCGCAGGGGCGTACCGTGCCGGTCGCCGAGGCCTGGGACGGCCGCCGCTGGCTCGGCCAGCGGGTACCGGGCCCGATCGGATCCATATGGCTGGCCAGCCGGCTGGACGCTGTCTCGTGCAGCGGCCCGTCGCGCTGCGTGGCGGTAGGCACCAGCCATACTGCCAGCAGTGATGTCGCGTTCGCCGACTTCTGGAACGGCACCCGGTGGCGGCTGCTGCCGCTCAGCTACCCGGCGGGCTCGGCCGATCTGATCGGGGTGTCCTGCCGGGACAGCATGTGCCTGCTCACTGGCTCGTACCTCAGCAGCGGCCCGGAACTGCCGCTGGCGTTCGAGCTGGACGGCACGGCCGGGCGGCGGCTCACCCCGGCTATTCCGCCCGGCCAGGCCGGCGCCGGACTGGCCGGCGCCTGGTGCACAACTCCCTCGGCATGCATGGTCGTCGGCAGCTACGACCCGGCCCACGGCCAGGGCTCGGCGAACCTGGCCGAGGAGTGGGATGGCTTGCGCTGGCGGGTGCTGAGGACGGCGAGCCCCGCGGGCATCGGGAACGGCCTGGGCTCGTCGCGGTCGCCTGCCCGGTCACCGTGCTGTGCTTCGCCGTCGGCGCCTACACCGACATCTCACGTCCTGGCAGGGAGTTCGCGGTCCGCGAGATCTGGCAGCACGGCCGGTGGCGCATGCTGCACCTGTCCGGGCCGCAGAAGTCCACGCCCGCCGCCGTTGCCTGCCCGTCCAGCTCGAACTGCATCACGGTCGGCGGCAGCACCGGCCTCGCCGACGGACGGCCGGGCGCCGAGCAGTGGACCGGCGGTTCGTTGCGCTACCTGCCCGTCCCGTATCCGCAGGCAGGTTCGCTGACCGCCATCTCCTGCGCCGGTCCCCAGGTGTGCATGGCCGTGGGCGACGGCACTACGGCGTTCGCGGAGCTGTGGAACGGGTCGGGCTGGCAGCTGCTGAGCAATCCCTAGAGCGCGCCCGCGGAGTACTGCTCGATCTCGGCGAGCAGCTGCTCCCGGGCACCCGCGGGCAGCCACGCGATCTCGATCGCGTTGCGCTGCAGCCGGACCAGCTGCGCCGCGTCCAGGCCCGCCGCCTGCTGCGCGGCGATCAGGTTGTCGGTCACGTAGCCCGCGAAGTAGGCCGGGTCGTCGGAGTTCACGGTGACCCGGATCCCGAGGTCGAGCAGCTGCTTGATCTGGGCCGCCTTCGTGTCGCCGGTGCACCACCGGTTGGAGATCGGGCAGACGGTCAGGCCGAGGCCGCGCCGCTTCAGCTCGGCGGTCAGTTCCTCGCTCTCCAGGATGTTCACCCCGTGGTCGATCCGGTCGACCCCGATGAGCTCCAGGCACTGGCGGATGTGCTCGACGGAGTTCTCCTGGTCGACGTCGCAGTGCATCGTGATCTGGTAGCCCTCGGCGCGGGCCCGCCGGAAGACCTTGGCGAACTTCTCCGGCGGGTTGCCCTTCTCGTCGGAGTCCAGGCCGACGCCGGCGATCCACTCGCGGTAGGGCAGCGACTGCACCAGCGTCGCCATGCCGTACTCGGCCGAGTGGTCGCGCAGCAGGCACATGATGAGCTGGGCCCGCAGGCCGAGCCGGAGCTGGGCCTCGACGACCGCCCGGCGCAGCCCGCCGAGCACCGCGTCGAACGCCACGCCCCGGGAGGTGTGCGCCTGCGGATCGAAGAAGATCTCGGCGTAGCGCACCCGCTCACGGCTGGCTCGCTCCAGGTAGGCCCACGCCAGGTCGTAGAAGTCCGCGGCCGTCTGCAGCACCTCCATGCCCTCGTAGTAACGCACCAGGAAGGAGGTCAGGTCGTCGAAGGCGTAGGACGCGCGCATCTCGGCCGCGCTTGCCTGCCGCAGCCGGATCTGGTTGCGCTCGGCCAGGGTGAACTTGAGCTCCGGCTCGAGCGTCCCCTCGATGTGCACGTGCAGCTCGGCCTTGGGCATGTCCCGGATGAACTCGGTGATGTCCCGCATGACACATGCGTAGCGGACCGGGGCCGTGGCGTCCACCACCAGCGCCCGCCGGGGCACCGGACGTCCTGGCGGCCGCATCCATGGCCGGGCGTGTGGAGTAATGGCTGCTATCACCGCCCTTACTCCACACGCTCCCGGATGGGGTGCCCCGCCCGGGAGCACGTAGCCGCTGCCAGATCACGGGAGTTAACGGCGGGTCTGCTGCGAGTTAACGTAAGAAGATGGACGATGCGGCGGTCGGGAGCGGGTACGCGGACCATCTCACCGACGCGGACCTGGGGCTGCTCGCCTCTGTGACGCAGGATCTGCGCGAGCCCGACTGGCCCACGGCGGCAGGCTGGCTGCGCGGTCATCCCGAGCACCTGCCCGAGCTGATCGAAGACCCGCGCGTGTTCCGGGCCGTCTTCGGGCCCGGCGAACAGGACGCTCGGGCGGCCCTCGCGTCGCCGTTCCTGATCTTCGCAGTGGCCGTGCACCGGGCCGCGGCCGAGCTCGAGTCCATGGATCACGTGCCGGAACGCTCCGGGCCGCGCGGGCGCGTGCCGCTGTTCGACGCCCCCGACCTGCGGGACTTCCTCGACTCGCCGGCCCGGCGACTGTTCCTGGCCGAGCTGCTCGGGTCCTTCACCCGCGCCGCAGGCGGGCAATACCGGGCTGTGGTCCGCGGCCGGCCCCGGGCCCGGCGGTTCAGCGAGCTTGACCTGGCCCGGCTGGCCGCGACGCTCGACACGGTGCCCGAGGCCGACCGGCCCGGGGTCTACCGCAGGCTCGGTGACGTCGCGCTGTTCCTGACCGGGGTGTTTCCCGACTACGCGGTGGCGCACGCGCTCGGGCCGGTCAGCGCGGCCCGGCTGCTGCGCGCCGCCCAGGTATCGCCGCGCCAGCACGAGCAGCTGACCGCGGCCCCGGCCATCGACCTGTTCGAGTACCTCGGGGCCCGGTGGTACCGGGTCGCCTGGAGCCTGGCGCCCGCGCGCACCGCCCGGCTCGCGGTCGTGGCCGAGGTGGCGGACAGGTTCCGGCAAGCCCGGCGGGTGCTCAACCACATCGCGGACCGTTGCCTGTTCCCGCCTGGCAACCCCTGGTTCGCCCCTCCCGCTGCATAATCCGCGGCCGACCGGCGAGACTGTACGTGCCAGCGGCACGGCGCGACGTTACGAATGGGGATCAGCATGACGCAGGGCACCCGGATCGGCTCAGTGGTCATGTTCGTACAGGACCTGGACCGGTCGGTCAGCTTCTATCAGGAACTCCTGGCGCTGGATGTCGCCGACCGCAGCACGACCGCCGCGCTGCTCGCCAGCGTCAGCGGGTCGCAGCTGATCCTGCGCGCGATGGGCAGCGGCATCCACTCGCTCGGCGGCGTCGGCGTCCAGTACGTCATCTGGACCGCGCCAGGCAAGGAGGACCTGGAGCGGATCGAGCGGGTGCTGAAGCAGCGCTCCGCTCACCTGGACACGCGCACCAGCGGCAGCACCACGGCCGTGGAGGGGCGCGACCCCGACAACATCACGGTGCTCGTTATCTACCCGGGTCCTGAGGAGGAGCCGCTCCA